>NZ_KV789245.1:0-71199 GCF_001807505.1 Corynebacterium sp. HMSC08D02
GGCTTCGTGGTTGTCCGCGGGGCGGACGGTTTGGCGGTCGTGGTTGTCCGCGGGGCGGACGGCTTGGTGGTTGCGGTTGTCCGCGGCGCGGACGGCTTGGTGGTTGCGGTTGTCCGCGGCGCGGAACTTTCAACGCTCGACGGAACCTGCGTGGTTGTCCGCGGGGCGGACGGTTTGGTGGTTGCGGTTGTCCGCGGAGAGGTCTTCGGAGCAGACGTTGCAGTTGAAGGCTTCGGCTTCGTGGTTGTCCGCGGGGCGGAACTTTCAGCACTCGACGGAGCAGACGTAGTTGTCCGCGGCGCGGACGGCTTCGACTTCGGAGTAGACGTCGAACTAGGCGCTACACTCGGCGCCACGCTCGGCGCCGAACTCGACGGCGTGGCCTCAGCCTCAGCCGCGGACACTGTCACAGCGACAGTAACCGTCTCGGTGGACTGGTCCGGGTAGGTGACCAAAACCGGGACGTCGTGGCGCCCGGCTTTTGTCCCGGCGGGCGGGGTTACGGTGAGGGATCCATCGGCGGACACGGTGACCCAATCTTGTGTGTGGGCGTCGCGGGCGAAGCTGATGTCGTCAGGCGCGGGACGACCTGTGGGCGCGAGTGTGGGTGCCGGCGCCGTGGTGCGCTTCCCTGCTTCGACGGTGATTGGCTGCCATTCCGGCTGGTAGTCCTCGGCGATTGGTTTGGCGCTGACTGCGAATTGTGCGGAGTCCACAATTTGGGACTCGAGCATCAAGCGCCCCTGGAAGGTGGCGCCGTCGGGGGTGTCATCGGGGACGGTGAAGGTGCAGGTGTTGAGGTTGTCGTCGTTGCAGGCGCCGACGATTTCGCCTCGCGCGTTGGTCCACTCGATGTCGGCGGACTGGCCAAGTGCGGAAACCATTTCTACGAAGGGGTGCACGTCGGCCCCAGGCGCGGCGCGGTGCAGGCCGGTGGAGGCGCTGAGGTGGAGGCGGGGGTCGGAGGCGTCGGGGACGAGGGCGAAGTGGACGCCGTCGGCGGCGAAGATGCCTTCCGCGCGGTACTGGGCTGCGGGGAGTACGGAGTGTTCGCCGGCGGGGCCAAACATCGGCACGGACCATCCCGAGTACGCCGGGAGCACCTGCTGCGTTGGCCCGGAGTGCTTCGAGCCTGCGACGACGAAGCCGTACAGCGAGTCTTCGGTTACGCGTCCGCTGAATCGCACGGTGTAGTGGCCGTGCTCGACCTTTGCCATCACGGTTTCAGCGATCGCTTCGGGGTGTTCGCGCAGGTATGCCGCCTGTGCGCGGGAAAGCTCGGCAGGGTCTGCGACGTCGCCGGTGGCCTCCCTCAGCTTTTCGACGCCCTCTTCGCTCAAGCGGTTCATCACCACGTAGTGGCCGTCGCCATTTTGGCCTTCGGTTTTGCGTGGGAATCCGTCTTCCTGGTTGATGCTGGACCAGTACACCGCGCCGGAGACTGAGTACTGCGGCCGATCTGCGGCAGGGCCTTGCTCGTCGAGTTTCCACTCAGCGCGCGGGCGGGCGAACGCAAAGGGGGCGTCGGCGGTGGCGGGTTGTTCGGCGGCGTAGATGTGGGCGTGCGTCAGTGCGGAGCCTTCGATGACTTTGGCGCCGAGTAGTTCGTCGGTGTCGGGGCTCATGAATCCGACACCGGAGCCTGGTCCCTGACGCAGCGTGACCAGGGTGTTGCCGGCAGGGCCTTGTTGGTTGGGGCGCAGCCACAGCTTGTAGCGGGTCCGCTTGCCTCCAGATTCCGGGGCGAAGCGGTGCAGGGTGCCTTCGGAGTCAACCCAGTCGAGGTTGTCGAAGACGAAGTAGCCTTCTCCCGGAGGGGTGCCGTCGGCAAGTGTGTGGGTGCTCGCAGTAAACACTGGTGACGCCGGGGACGTGTTGTCCATCCACTGCAGGTAGACGGTGTAGCCGTTTCCGAGTCCCTGCTGTTGCGCATTCAGCGAGTAGGCGTCCGTGGCCAGCACTGCGCGGCCCTGCACGACTCCCTGCACCTGCTGCTGCTCGATCTGCTCCAGCGAGGTGACGCGGCCGGCGGCAATGGCGTCATTTGCAGATTGTGCCTGCTCGACAGCGGGGTGCGGGTCCGCCGCGAGAACGGGCACGTCGTTAAGCACGAGTGAGCAGATGATGGTTCCGGCGATCAGCGCACGTCGACGGACGGCGCGGGACGCTCCAAAGTTTCGCATGAGGGGTGTCCTTTCGGAGGCAATAAAATCGCCCTGATGCTACTTCAAAGTTTCCCGAAAACACGCATCCTAATTAGCCCGACAAAAACATATGAAACACGGTAGACAATTACCCTGCCTGCACGTTTACGAGCTGTCACACCGTAGCCCATTCAGTACATTTTCAGCACCTGGCCACAAACAGGCGCCGCACACTAACGAAACTTCAAGGTCACAAAAGCATCCACCACGCACTCACGCGGCGGATGTCTCACAAAGAATATAGACCGTAAATGGCGTGGTGATTTCCACCACACTCGGCGCTGAGGGGCTACGCCTCGTCGGTCGACAGCGCCGCCACGAATGCCTCCTGCGGCACGGTGACCGAGCCGATCGCCTTCATACGCTTCTTGCCGGCCTTCTGCTTCTCCAGCAGCTTGCGCTTACGCGAAATATCGCCGCCGTAGCACTTGGACAACACGTCCTTACGCAGCGCACGGATGTTTTCGCGCGAGATGATCTTCGAGCCAATCGCCGCCTGCACGGGGACCTCGAACTGCTGGCGTGGGATGAGCTCCTTGAGCTTCTTGGTCATCTTGTTGCCGTACCACTGCGCGGAGTCCTTGTGCACGATCGCGGAGAACGCGTCCACAGGGTCGCCCTGCAGCAGGATGTCCACCTTGACCAGGTCCGCTTCCTGCTCGCCGGCGTCCTCGTAGTTCAGGGAGGCGTAGCCCTTGGTGCGGGACTTCAACATATCGAAGAAGTCGAAGATGATCTCGCCGAGTGGCATGTAGTAGCGCAGCTCGACGCGGTCCTCCGAGAGGTACTCCATGTTCTTCATGGTGCCGCGCTTCGACTGGCACAGCTCCATCGTGGTGCCGACGAACTCCTGCGGGACGATGATCGTCATGTTGACGATCGGCTCGTACACCGCCTGCAGCTTGCCTCCCGGCCAGTCGGATGGGTTGTGCACCATCTGCTCTGAGCCGTCCTCGGCGATCACGCGGTAGGTGACCGACGGCGCGGTGGAAATCAGGTCCAGGTCGAACTCGCGCTCGAGGCGGTCGCGGGTGATCTCCATGTGGAGCAGCCCCAGGAAGCCGCAGCGAAAACCGAAGCCCAGCGCCACGGAGGTCTCTGGCTCCCAGGTCAGGGAGGCGTCGTTAAGCTGCAGCTTCTCCAGCGACTCGCGCAGCGCCGGGAAGTCCTCCTGCGAGACCGGGAACAGGCCCGAGTACACCATCGGCTTGACCTCTTCGAAGCCGTCGAGTGGCTCCTCTGCGCCCTTGTTAGCCCAGGTCACGGTGTCGCCGACGCGGGTTTCGCGCACATCCTTCACGCCGGTAATCAGGTAGCCGACCTCGCCGGGGCCGAGCCCCTTTGTCTTCTTCATGGTTGGAGAGACCACGCCGATCTCGAGGATCTCGTGGCGCACGCCGGTATTCATCATCTGCACCTGCTGGTTCGGCAGCAGCTTGCCGTCCATCATGCGGATGTAAGTAACGACGCCCCGGTACGTGTCGTAGACGGAGTCGAAGATCAAGGCGCGGGCCGGCGCATCGGCGTCGAACTCTGACGATGGTGCCGGGATTAGTTCGACGACCTTATCCAGAAGCTCCGGGACGCCCTCACCTGTCTTGCCGGACACGCGCAGCACGTCTTCCGGCTCGCAGCCGATAATGTTGGCGATCTCCAGCGCGTATTTCTCCGGGTCGGCTGCCGGTAGGTCGATTTTGTTGAGGACCGGGATGATTTCCAGGTCATTGTCCATGGCCATGTACAGATTCGCGAGGGTTTGGGCTTCGATGCCCTGGGCGGCGTCGACAAGCAAGATTGCGCCCTCACACGCCTCGAGTGCGCGCGAGACCTCGTAGGAGAAGTCGACGTGGCCCGGCGTGTCAATCATCTGCAGGACCATCTCCTGGCCCTCGTACTCGCCGGAGCGGGGCGTCCATGGCAGGCGGACGTTCTGGGCCTTAATAGTAATGCCGCGCTCGCGCTCAATATCCATATTGTCCAGGTACTGATCACGCATCTCACGGGCCTCGACGACATCAGACAGCTGCAAAATGCGGTCCGCGAGCGTGGATTTTCCGTGGTCAATGTGGGCAATAATGCAGAAGTTTCGGATCCGCTCCGGGTCGGTGAACGTGGTTTCCGCGAAATTTCGTTTTTGGGCAGCCATAATTGTGCCACTCTACCTCGCAGTGCCCCATTTCGAAACACAACCTTGCCCAGGCCAGGCAAAACACTTAAAGTTTGCACCATGGTTTTCTGGCGCAAGCTTCAACAGCAACGACGTGCCTCCCTCGAGGAGGGGCTCGCGCTGCTCAACGAGCGCCTCGGGCTCACCCCCGGCACCAAGACCCGCACCACCGCCACGCGTATCGACGTCCAACCTACGGAACAGCACGCCCGGAACCTGTATTACGGTCCGGACATGGATGGCAACGCCGAGCCTGGCGAGGTCGTGTGGGCGCTCGTGCCGTCGACTCCCCCGGAGGAACGCGCGATGCTCGTCGTCGGACGCGACCACCACGATGTTCTTGCCCTGCTCATCCACTGCGGCGAGGAGCCGGTGTCGGACCCTGCGTCTGCCACTGAGGAGTGGCTCGGCATCGGCACTGGGGACTGGGACGCCTCCGGCCAACCCGGCTGGCTGCGCCTGGACCTGCTGCTTGTCGTGCCGGAGGCAAGTATCCACCGGCGAGGCGCCACCCTCCCCGCCCGGCGCTTCGATCGCGTGGCGAACCGGCTGCGCGACACGTACCACTGGACCTAGTAAGCCTGCCACTTGCCCCGTTTCTCGTGGTGGGGTATCTTAGTCGAGTTGTTTGTATCCGGTTTCGGGTGCGTGATCTACGCGGGCAGGACCTTGGGTTCGCGTCAAGTTCAAAGCATTACGCAGTAACAGCCCGTTGCCGAATCTTCGACATTGCAATCGATACCAACTTATTTAAGAGGTGCACATTATGGCTAACATCAAGCAGCAGAAGAAGCGCGTTCTCACCAACGAGAAGCGTCGCGTTCGCAACAAGTCCGTCCGTTCCGCTGTCCGCACGGAGATCCGTAAGTTCCGTGAGGCTGTTGAGTCCGGCGACAAGGCTGCCGCTGAGAAGCAGCTCCGTTTCGCTTCCCGCAAGCTGGACAAGGCTGTGTCCAAGGGCGTGTTCCACCGCAACAACGCGGCGAACAAGAAGTCGAACATGGCTCGCGCTCTGAACAAGATGGCCTAAGCTTTTCGCGCATAGCAATCCTGTGCCCCGGCTCCGTCCGGTGCGCAGGATTTTTTGCATTCGTAACATTGCTGGATCTGCTCTACGATACTGAATTTGTGAAGAACTATCGTCGTGCGCTTTGCGCAGCAGTAACAGCTACAACTCTGACGTTGGGCGCCGTAGCGGTGGCCCCTGAGCAGTCCGCCGTCACCCCTACCGCTCAGGCGCAGCAGATGCCTGACTTGCGTCAGCTCCAGAAGATGTTGAACCCGCAAAACATTCGGTTGGACCGGCTGGCGCTGCTCGTCGGCCTTGTCGCGGCCATTGTGATTTTGGGCCCGGTCACCGGCACGATCGGCTCCTCGCACGAGCCGGGCCGCCGCGGTTCCCAGGAGCGCCGCACCGTCAACGCTGATGGCCTGTCGCGCTCCTACAATGTGGTGTTGCCTTCGGGCTATGAGGAAGGAAAGTCCTACCCCGTCATCATCGGCTACGGCGGGTGGCAGCACACCGCCGACCAGATGCAGGGCTACGCCCACCTCGAGTCCGCTGCTGCGGGCCGCGCCATCGTCGTCTACGCCGAGGGCGAGTCCCAGGCTTGGGCGGGTGCACCGTACGCACGTACGTCGACGCGCGAGGACATTGCATACACCCGCGCGATTATCGACGACCTCGTCGAGAACTTCGGCGCCGACCGCAACCGCGTGAGCGCCGTCGGACTTTCCAACGGCGGTGGCATGGTGGCCTCGCTCGCCTGCCACGCCCCTGAGCTTGTCAACGGTATCGCCTCTGTGGCGGGCGCCTATTACAACCCGACCGTCGAGGGCTGCAAGAGCGGTTCCGTGCCGACGCTCATCATGCACGGCACCAACGACAACGTCGTCGGCTACGACGGCGGTAACCGCCACGGCAAGCCGTTCCGTTCCGTCAACGACGTGTTCAACCTGTTCATGGACAAGAACGGCTGCATCGCGGGCTCCGCCACCGAGACCCGCCTGGGCAACGTCACCACGTTGAGCCCTGCCTGTGGCGCTCGAACTGAGCTGCAGCGCGTCGAAGGTGGCGGCCACACGTGGTTCACGGATCCATCTGCAAGTACCGCCACCGTGGACTTCCTGCTCAGCCTGCGCTAAGCAGACCACGCACCACGAGGAGCGCGCCAACAACGCAGAAGAAGCCGCCGGAGCCCATATCGATTGCGGGCCCGGCGGCTAGTAATTTGCGCCGCACCCGGTTCGTAGACACCACCTGCGTGAGCACGCCGAACAGGATGAACGAGCTGGCCCACAGCGACAGGATCACCACAATCTGCGTTGCCCACGACGGACTGGCTGGCAGCAGTGGCGCAATCATGGCGGACAACGCCAGCACGATTTTCGGGTTCGCCAGGTTGGTGGACAGCCCCCGAACAAAGCTCGTGCGCAGGCTACCGAGCCGCTGCTCTGCTTCCTCGAGGGAAAGCGGTGGGTTGCGCCGGTCGTGCCAACCCTGGCGCACCGCATTGATGCCCATCCATACCAGGTACGCTCCACCGATCACCTGCACTACCTGCAGCGCGCGCGGCATGGCGGTCAATAGCGCCGCCGCACCGAACACGGTCAGCGAGCACCACCACAGCACACCGAGCTGGATTCCGCACGTCGTTGCCCACGCGTGCGGCCGCGAGCGCGTCGCGGTACGGGTCACCAGGATGACGTCGGGCCCAGGCGCGGCTGCACCAACCAAGTTCAGACCGACAATGACCGCGAGATCTGCCGGCGCGATCACCGCTGCGTGCCCTGAAGCAGGTCGATGAGGTCCTCACGGCCGAACATGCTCGCTGTATCGATGGCGTTTGGGGTGCCGATGGTGGCGTCGGCACCCGCGTTGATAAGTGCACGGGCGATGTCGTCTTCCTTCTTGAAGATCGTCCCTGCCAGCGGGCTTTGCCCGCGCGCGTTCAGGGCGTTGACATCCGCGCCGCGCGCGATGAGCCCTTCGGTCAGGGCGAGGTGCCCGGAGTAGCTGGCGAGCATCAACAACGAGTTTCCGTCCTGGTTCGCCAGATTGACGTCGACGCCCTGGTCAACGTAATCGAGCAGGGTTGCCTCGCCGCCACGCGCCATCTGAAAGAGGCGGGTGGCGAAGGCTTGAACGTCTTCGGGGATCTCGTTTGGTTGCTGCGTCATAGTTTTCCTACGCTATCACGCGAGTTGGGCAATCCTGCGGACTGCTTCTTCCACCGCGTACTCCGGCTCCCCACCATTGCCCTTCACCGTAGACTCCAGCTCAGCGACGATGATGACGGCTTGCGACACCGCATCACCCGACCACTGGCGCGCAACGTTCATGGTCTTCTTCACCACAAACGGGTGCATCCCGACCGTCCGCGCGAGCTGGTCCGGGTTGCCGCGCACCCCATACAGCTTGGCGATGTCCCCGACCTTGTGCGCAAGCGCCGCCGCGATCGCCACCGGACTCGTGCCCAGCTGCAGTGCCCGGCGCGTGGAGGCGAGCGCGCGGTCGGCGCGCCCGGCGATGGCCTGCTCCGCGATGTCGAAGCCCGCGACTTCCGCCACGCCCGTGTAGTAGTTGCGCACAGCGTTTACGTCGACTTCCCCGTCGGTGTCCGCCACGAGCTGGCTCACCGCACTGGCGAGTTCCCGCAGGTCAGAGCCGACGGATTCGAGCAGCGCAGCGACAGTGTCCGGGGTTGGGCGCTGCCCGTAGCGCCTAAACTCCTGGGTGAGCCACGAGTGCCGGTCGCGGTCGCGCAGCGGGTTCGCGCGGTGGACCTCGGCAATTTTTTCGAACTTCTTCACATAGGCTTTTTGACGCCCACCTCCGGAGTGCTCGATGATCAGCGTCATACCGGGCGCCGGGTCCACGCAGGCGCGCAGCAGGATCTCGAGCGGTTCCTTGCCTGCCAGCTCGGTGTTCTTGATCAGCACGATGCGTTCCTCGGCGAACAGTGACGGGCTGGTCGCCATGGCCAGCTCGCCTTCGGTGACGTCGCCTGCGCGTAGGGTGGTGCGCTCCGCAGCTGGGCTGAGCTGGGCAATGATGGCTTTGGTGGCGCGTTCGGCGAGGAACTCGTCTTCCCCGAGGACCAGGTGCACTGGGTTGAGCATGCTTCTTAGCGTAGCTGTTGCCTCCCATCTGCGTAGAGGACGGGCACTGCTCCCCGGTTGGGGAAGATGACGGGGATGCCGTCCGGGGTTGCTGCCGGGCGCTTGGGTGCGCTGCCTTCCTCGAGTACCACGACGAGCTCGGTGCCTGACGGGATGGGAAGGATGTCGTCTTTGGTGGCCACGACGTGGCTGCGGAGCGTCGCGGGATCCACAACGGCGCCTCGTGGCCACGCGATACAAACGCTTGCTACCACCGCGCAGGTCAGGCACAGCGCCAGTGTCCGGCGGCGCCACGGCACAAGCAACAGCACGGCGACCACCCACCCGTAGCCGATGAGCACCGTCACCGGGTTCGCAGCAACTGTGGCGGCGGGCAGCGCCGCTCCATGTTCAGCCACAGCGTGGACCCACCAGGTCAGCGGGGAGATCACCCACAGCACGATCGACTCAAGACCTCCCGGTAGTACCGCCAGCACCACCGCGCACAGCCCAAGCACCGTCACCAGGGGCGTGACGGGGGCCACCAGCACGTTCGCGCCAACAGAGACCAGCGAGACCTGGCCCGCCATCGCGGCCACGAGCGGCATCGTCGCAACGTCTGCGGCGATGGCGACCGCTACGGCGCGTACGAGGATGTCCGGCAACGCCGTCGGTGCGAGCGCCCTGTAGAACAGCGGGAAGAGCACCACGATGCCGACGGTCGCAGCCACCGACAGCGCAAACCCGTAGTGCAGCGCCAGGTCGGTATCGAAGAAAATGAGCGCAATCACCGCCAGGCACAACGCGTGAATGACCTCCGTCTGGCTCGATGAGACGACCGCGACGAGCCCCACCAACCCCATCACCGATGCCCGCAGCACGCTCGGCTCCGGCCCAACGAGCAAGGCGAACACCGCCAACGCAGCACCCGCTGCAACGAGCCTGCCATAGAGCCCGATGCGCAGCGCTGCAGCTACTACCACGGCGAACGTCGTCACAATGGCAACGTTCGAACCCGATACCGCCGAGAGGTGCGATAGCCCGGTAGCGATGTACGCCTGCTGCTCCGACGCCCCCTGCATCGAGGTATCGCCCAGCACCATGCCCGGGATGAGGCCCTGCGAGTGTTCCCCGACGTGCTCGCGCACCGCATCGGCGAACGTTGCCCGCACGTGCTGCGCCCACCCGGATGCACCCGTCGGCCCGTTCAACGGCTCGACCGTGCCATTGACCGCCCACGGGTTCACGCCCGCCCGCGAGGACTCCGACACAGTGCCGTCCACCCGCACCGTCGCACCACTGACCACCCCATCGGGGACACCACCGCGGACAAACACCGGCAGCTCCGCGCCACCGCTCCCGGCGCGCACACGTACCAGCATCCCGCCAGAGTCAAGCTCCTTTGGGGCAGCGGTCACGGTGGCCTCCACCGGCAGGCGCAGCGTTCCCGCCCGCGCCACCGTGATGCGGACCCAGGCCACCACGACGGTCGCCACACCACCGGAACCGACCAGCACCGCCTGGCCCACCGCACGCGCACACCCGCACAGCACTACCGCCGCGGCGACTACAGCGAACCCCGCCCACGGCGCGAGGGCAACAGTCACGATCGTCGCTATCCAGACGCACAGCGCCGTGGGCACCAGCCGAAGCTCCTGCACCGCTTACAGCCCCACCAGCGGCGCAATCGCCTCAAACTTCGCAGGGCCGATCCCCTTGACCTGCATCAGATCCTCGACCTTCTGGAACGGGCCGTTCGCCTCCCTGTGCGCGATAATCGCCGCCGCGGTCGCCTCCCCAACCCCGGGCAGCGTGACCAGCTCCGCGGCCGACGCCCCGTTGAGTGAAAGCTGGCCGCTCGCCCCCGCAGGTGCGCCATCCCCAGTCGGTGCGGCGGGCCCTTCACCGATTGCGACGACGTGGAGCTGTTGGCCGTCGACAAGCACTTGAGCGAGGTTCAACTGCAGCAAGTCCGCGTGGTCGAGCGGCTGCGCAATATCCAGCGCATCCGCCACGCGGGAACCCTGGTTCAGCGTCACCAGCCCAGGATTTGCCACCTCCCCCACCACCGCAACCACCACGCGCTCCGGCACATCGGTCGCAGTAGCAACGTTCTCCCAAACAGGCGCATCCTCCTCCGCAACGTCCGGGCCGCGGACCTGCACCACCGCCCACAGCACCAGTAGGCTCATCACAACCCCCATCACCGTGGCCGCCGGCTTCACCGGAACGTGCACGCGAGGAGTCGGGTACTTCACCTGCAGCAGCGCCTCCTCACCAGTCGGGCGCGTAAGCTCTTGAATCCGTTCACTGACCTGCATAACCACAGGCTAAAACCGGCGTTCTCGCCCCAACAGACCAAGCAAACCCGCTGTGGACAACCCCCAAACCGCACACCCCGTGCAGGCTACTTCTCCACAGCCGCAGCCAACCCCCTTGACAGCGCCGCTACGTGCGCGAACCAAACACGACCGACAGCCCGATCGCGCCGGGCCCGGTGTGCGCAGCAAGCACATCGACCATTGGCTCCACCAGCACCCGCGAGTGCCGCGGCAGCACCTCATCAAGCATGCCCGCCAGCTGCTGCGCGGACTCTTCCGCGTCCGCATGCTGCACCGCAGCAAACACCGGCTGGGAATCCGCACGCTCCAAAACAAGCTCCGTGAGCTTGGAAAACGCCTTCGTCTGGGTGCGAGTCTTGCCTGCTAACTCGAGCTTGCCGTTGTGCATCCGCAGAATCGGCTTCGTTGCCAGCAACGCCGCCGACAACACCGCAGTCCCCGTGGAAATCCTGCCAGACTTGCGCAACCAGTCCAGCTGGTGCAGGTAGCACCACGTCTCCGAGCGCTTCAACGTGGACGACGCCATCGCTTCTACCTCGTCGAGGCTCGCGCCCTCACGCGCCACGGTGGCCGCCGCCATCGCTGCCGCTCCGACCGCCATGCCGACGGTACTGGTGTCGAGCACCCGCACGGTCCCCGGGAACACCCCCGATGCAGAGACCGCCGCGGACCAGGTGGAAGAAAAGTGCTTCGACAGGTGTAGGGCTACCACGCCATCGTCCCCAGAGCGCTCGATCTGGCGCCCGTACGCGGCGGCGAGCTCGACTGCGGACAGCCCGCTCGTCGACACCTCGTCGTCCTCAGACTGTTCCATGACGTGCAGCGGGAGCACCGTAATGTCGAGCTCACTGGCAATATCAGCTGGCAAACCCGCCGAGGAATCAATAACAACCCGTACCGCCATCTAGACCGTCAACCCCTGGTTCCACGCCTCGAGGTACCACTGCACGCCAGTGTCCGGCTCGCCGTAGCGCGGCAACGCCTGCAGCTGCGCAAAGTTCGCGTTACGCAGGCTCTTCATCATCGGGTACTGCGAAATCTCCAGGTCCAGCAGGCTCGACGTCAGCGCCGCGATCGTACCTCCGTGGGCGACAAGCAGCACCGCCGCGTCATCCCACTCGTCGAAGTGCTCCATCAACTCGTCAACAACCGGGCGTGCCCGTTGCGCGACGTCAATCCGGCTCTCGCCTTCCGGCGGCGCCCACGTTGGGGTATTGCGCCAGTGGGCGCGAACGCTGCCGTCGGCACCATCGACCTCGGCGTGTGTCTTGCCCTGCCACTGCCCGAGGTGCGTCTCGCGCAGGCGCGCATCATACGTCACCGGCAGCTCGAGGTGCTCCGCAACGATCTGCGCCGTGACTGCAGCCCTGCTCAGGTCCGAAGCCACAATCTTGGCGACACCCATTTCCGTCAACACCGGCGCAATGTTGCGCGCCTGCTGCCTCCCCTCTTCCGACAACTCCGTGTCGAGTTGCCCCTGCATCCTCGACGTGGCGTTATACGTGGTTTGGCCGTGTCGCAGCAAGATGAGTCGTCGCGCCATGGTGTTAGAACTCGTCCTCGTCCTCAGGGGCATCGCCTGCCAACGGAAGGTCTTCAATCTGCTGCGCCGAACGCACACTCTCGCCGTCCGCAAACGCACCCGGGCGTTCGTAGGCTGGCAAGCCCTCCACGCTAATTGCCGGGCAGTCTGCGTACAGGCGGTCCAGGCCGTAGAAATCGCGCTCCGGGCTGCGCTGCACGTGCACCACGATGTTGCCGTAGTCCAGCAACACCCAGCGGTTTTCGCGAACGCCCTCGCGGCGCTTCGGCTCGAAGCCGGCGTCGGTCATGTCGTCCTCAATCTCCTGGACGATCGCGTTTACCTTGCGTTCGTTGTCCGCGGAGACAATCACAAAAATATCGGTAATGCCGATCACGTTCGACACATCGATGACGCCGATGTTCTCGCCGAGCTTTTCGTCGGCGGCCTTCGCGGCGATCGCGGCCTGATCAAGAGAGATCTGCAGAGCAGTCAAGTACTCAGTCCTTCGTCAGTAATGAAAAATAGCAGTAACGCGCCTATTGTCCCACGCTAAGGGCGCTGTTCGCCACTTGAACGATATAGGTCGTTTTTCGCAATGTACTGCACCACGCCATCTGGCACCAGGTACCACACCGGGCGGCCTTCTTTGGCGCGCTCGCGGCACCCCGTGGACGAGATCGCCATCGCAGGAATCTCAATCAAATGCACCTGCTCCTGCACGTCTTCGGGCAGGAAGGATTCGCTCAGCTCGTAGCCGGGGCGCGTCACGCCGACAAACTGCGCCAGGTCAAACATCAGGTCCCAGTCGCGCCACGACATTATCGACGCCAACGCATCCGCGCCCGTGATAAAGAACAGTTCCGCCTGCGGCAACAGGGCGCGCAAATCCCGCAGCGTGTCCAGGGTGTAGGTCGGCCCCTCTCTGTCAATGTCTACCCGAGAGACCGAGAACCTCGGATTCGAGGCAGTCGCGATGACCGTCATGAGGTAGCGATCTTCAGAGTCGGTGATCTGCCGATCCGCCTTCTGCCAGGACTGACCCGTCGGCACAAACACGACCTCGTCAAGGTCAAAACGGTCGGCGACCTCGCTCGCGGCCACGAGGTGGCCGTTGTGGATCGGGTCGAAAGTACCGCCCATGACGCCCACTCGTCGGGCGTCGCGCAATGATGCTGCTACGGCCTCTGCCACGTGCTTACCCGATCCAGACGTTCGCCTGCTCGAAAGCGAGCCAGAACGCTGTAAGCCCCACGCCAACAATTGAGCCAAGCACAATGAGCAGGATGCCCCACCACGGCAACTTCTCCTTGCCTTCTGCGGATGAATCTGGGCGCTGCTTCTTCGATGACATCGAGCTGGCGTTGAGGTCTTCACACACCGGCTTGCCATGCTCGTCAAGCACTGGGATGCGCTGCCCGTTGGCGTCGACAAGTACGTTGCCCTTGCCATCCGTCCGGAACTGGCACTTCTGCGACTGGATGTATACCCCGCGTGACGGCGTCGGCACCGCCACGCCTGCTTCAGTCTCCTGAGCCTGCGCAACCGACACCCCACTGGTCAACAGCGTCGCTGTTACAAGAGCGCTACACGCTGCCCGCTTCCACGAAACCATGACTGTGTCCTTGTCCTTCCTTCAACTCTTAGCGGTACCGAACCTGATCAACAAAGCGACCAAAAGAGTCTGCCACCTGGTCATCCCAACGGTTCCACCGCAGGAAGTACTGGCCGTGGGTACCGCCCGTCGGGGCAGCGGCCCGCAGGACCTGGACGGAAAGATCGCACACTGCGTCCAGCGGCAAGCAGTAGTTGACCTTGTTGCGGGTCGCACCCGCGGTGCGGGTGTTAAACGGCAGGAAGCCAAGCATGCCGCCTGCACCGCCGTTTGCCACGCCCACCGTGCCAGCATCACGCGCGGCAGTCATCGGGTTGCCAAAGTAGACAACGCCCGCCAGCTTGCCGCGGCGTGCCAGCTCACGCTCGTGCTCCAGCAGGATCATCGCGCCCTGTGAGTAGCCGGACAGCACGTACTTCGGATGGCACCCGCTCGCGCGTTCGTAGTCGTTCACCAGCGCCATCACGCCAGTGCGCCCAATGTTGACGGAGTCCATAAAGTCCGTGCCAGCCTGTCGCGCCATCGTAAACAACGGGACCGCGTACTGGATAGCCAAACCCAGCGCCTGCAGCAGCGTCGCGGGTGCTGCGACGGAAGGGACATCATAATCCGGGTAAATCGCTGGGTAGTAGCGCGGCTCCATACCGAGGACTTCCACGTCCTTCATCAGGGAGTTCCCGCCGTGAGTGGCACGGTAGCGCGACTCCGAATAGCGAAGGAAAGCGCGAATGGTCTCCCCCTCCCAACCATTCGAGGTCCACGGGGCTTCCCCGGCATAGCGTGTTCGGTAAATCTGGTTATTCTGACCGGAGCCGCGTGCAGCGATTACCGCGACCGAAGGGCACCGCTGCTGGGCGGTCGCTTCCTCCGTCGGCAGCACGGGGGTAACCACCGCAGCTGCTGCTGCGGCGAACGCAACTGCAGTCACGGGTAGCCGACGACGGAAAAACGTACGCATTTTGCGGAACACTATGCACCTTCTCTATGGATGAGTCACACCTTGGACTCCGGGTGTGAAGAAACTGCGCATTAGTGTAGCCCGCCCACACCATTTTCCTAACTTCGAGTCTGCCCGCTGCCCTCCAGGATCCACTTCGTGCTTGTCAGTTCAGGCAGCGCCATTGGTCCACGTGCGTGCAGTTTCTGGGTAGAGATCCCGATCTCTGCACCCATGCCGTATTGCTCGCCATCCGTAAACGCGGTCGAGGCATTGAGCATGATGGCTGCCGAATCCACGTGGTCCGCGAAGTACTGCAGCACGCGCGCATCGGTGGCGACCACGGCTTCTGTGTGCCCCGAGGAGTAGCGTGCGATGTGCTTCGCGGCCCCCTCAACGCCGTCGGCGACGGCGACGGCAACGTCCATCGAAAGGTACTCCTCCGCCCAATCGTGCTCGTCGGCCTCGACTACGTCGCAAGCCCCGAACGCACCAAGTGCTGCCGGGTCCCCGTGGACGGTCACGTCGGCGTCCTGCAGTGCCTTTACGACGGCCAGCTTGTCCGCATCCGGCAACGCCGCGTCAAGCAGCACCGTTTCGGTCGCGTTGCACACCGACACCCGGCGCGTCTTGCCATTGACGACAATGTCGGTCGCCTGCTGAATGTCCGCTGAAGCATCCACGTATACGTGGCAGTTGCCGGTGCCGGTCTCGATGGTTGGCACGGTTGCTTGGGTAACGACGGCGTCGATAAGCCGGGCGCTGCCGCGCGGAATGACCACATCGACGAGGCCGCGTGCCGTGATGAGCGCGGTGACGGAGTCGTGCGAGTCGCTCGGCAGCAGCTGGACCGCCTCGGTTGGCAGCCCCTCCTTCGCCAGCACGCCCTGCAGCACCGCGACCAGCGCCGCGTTCGAATGCGCCGCCGACTTCGAACCACGCAGCAGTGCCACGTTGCCTGACTTCAGCGCCAGGCCAAACGCATCGACCGTGACGTTCGGGCGGGCCTCGTAGACCATGCCCATCACGCCGAGCGGCACGCGAACCTGGCGCATCCGGATCCCGTTGTACATCGTGCCGCCGCGCACCACATCCCCAACTGGGTCGTGGAGGCTCGCGACCTGACGCAGTCCGTCCGCGATGCCCGCGATGCGTTGCTCATCCAGGGCGAGCCTGTCTACCAACGCTTCGTCCATGCCAGCCGCGCGGCCTTCCTCGATGTCGCGGGCGTTGGCCTGCAGAATCTCCGCAGTACGTGCTTCCAGCGCCTGCGCCGCGTGCTGCAGCACAGCGTTTTTGCGGACGGTCGGTAGCGTCGCGATCACCGGCGCCACCTGCTTCGCAGCCTTCGCCAACTGCAGTACCTGAGCTTCGATAGTCGTCATTAGTATCCTTCCTCCACATCAATCTGCGTCGGCAACGGGCGGCCCTCTTGCAGTGCCTCCCAGTTTCGGCGTGTCAGTTCACCCACGCGCGCTTGCATGTAGCGCGGGATGTTCGCGGTGTGCGGGGTAATCAGGCAGCGGTCCATCTGCCACAGCGGGTGATCCTCCGGCAGCGGCTCAGGGTCCGTCACGTCCAGGCCAGCGCCAGCAATCGTGCCATCCTGCAGGGCCTTGGTCAGCGCCTCCGTATCAATCAGTGGGCCACGGCCAACGTTGACCACCACCGCGTTCGGCTTCATCGCGCGCAGCACCTCCGCGTTGACGAGGTGGTGCGTCTGCTTCGTCAGTGGCGCGATGAGCACGAAGTAGTCCGCCTCCGACCACACATCCTGCGCCTCGGACATCGCCACGGTGCGTTTGGCCCCCGGCACCGGGTTGCCGGAGCGGTTCACTGCGATAATCTCCGGCCCGAACGGCTCGAGGAAGCGGATCAGCATCTTACCGATGCCACCCGCCCCAATCACCGCGACCTTCTTGTTGTCGAACAGGTAGTCCGTCTCCTCGTTGAGCTGCCTGTCGTTCCACTGCGGCGTCACCGCCTTGTGCCGGTGCAGCACCCCCAACAGCAGCGCCAGTGCCGCCTCGGCCACAGTGTCGTCGTATATCCCGGCGGCATTAGCCACCGGCACATCGACATCGAGCACCCCTGCCTCTACCAGCTTTTCGACGCCCGCATACGCCACCTGCACAAGCTTCACGCTCGGCGGTAATTCCTCTGGGAAATCTTCCGGATTCCCGCGAAACACCAACACGTCTGGAGACTCGTCGAGGTCCACAAACGTGTGGCCGTGATCTGTCAGGTCATCGACGACTGCGTCCCAAGGTTTCGGTAAGAATGCAAATTTCATGCACCCCAACCTAGCGTGTATTTACAGACGGGTGGCGAAATTTGATAAATAGTCGGCGTGCACGACGGGTTTGCGCTGCCCTTCCGGCAGCTCATCCGTGTGCTTGCCCAGCATGCCGGCAAGCTCCGCGGCATCATACGCAACCTCGCCGCGCCCGACGGCTTCCGAGTCGGGCCCCAGGATCTCCACGATGTCACCGGCGTGGAAGTCCCCCTCGATGTCGGTGATACCCACCGCGAGTAAGCTCGTGCCCCCGCTGGTGACGGCCTGCACGGCGCCTTTATCCAGGCGCAGCACGCCTTCGGCGTCCGCGGCGTAGAGCGCCCAGAATTTCCATGCCCTAAGCGTTGACTGCTCACGGGTGTGGAAGACGGTCCCGCAGCTTGCGCCCTGTAGCGCCTGCGAGATTTTGGTCGCGCTGGTCAGCAGCACTGGCACTCCGCCGCGGGCTGCGAGCCGCGCCGCCGACACCTTCGCCGCCATTCCCCCAGTCCCGAGCGCACCACCGTCACCGGCCACGACGCCTTCGAGGTCAGCGCCAGTGCGGACCTCAGAGACAAAGCGCGCCTCCGGGTCGGCCGGGTTGCGGTCGTAGAGGCCGTCGACGTCTGAAAGCAACACGAGCGCATCGGCTCCGATGAGCGTCGCCACAATCGCCGAGAGCCTGTCGTTATCGCCGAAGCGCATCTCGGAGGTTGCCACCGTGTCGTTCTCGTTCACGATCGGCACAGTGCCCAGCTGTCGCAGCCTGTCGATCGTGCGCTGGGCGTTCCGCGCGCGCTCCCGCACGCCGGCATCGGCCTGCGTCAGCAGCACCTGGCCCACCGTGCGGCCATGCCGAGCAAAGGAAGCACCCCACTCCTGTGCGAGGTGCACCTGCCCCACCGCTGCAGCCGCCTGCTTCGTCGCAAGGTCGCGCGGGCGCGTGCGCAGCCCCAGCGGGCTCATGCCCGCCGCGATCGCACCGGAGGACACCACCACGACGTCTGTGCCCGCATCCATGCGGTCCACCAGCGCATCAACGAGGCGGTCAATCTTGACCCTGCTCACCGAGGAATACTCATTGACCAGTGAGGAGGTACCAAGCTTGACGACGACCCGCTTCGCACCAGCAATGTGCTCGCGAAGCTGCGCCTCCGTAGTTGTTGCTGCGTTCATAGCAGCTCAGTGTAGCGCTAACCCTGCCAACGTTCCCGGTCGGCTGTCTCCCCGTCGCCGAAATCGAACTCGTCGATAAGGCCGCGGCGCGCCTGGGACGCGCGCTTGCGCTCTGATGCGGACGCGCGCGTGGTGTCGTAGAGTCGGGCGTCCTGGCCACGTCCCGCCATGGTTGGGTCACCCGCTCGCGATGGCTCCCAATCAAACGAGATCTCGCCGATGGTGACGGTGTCACCCTCCTTCGCGCCGATCTTGCGCAACTGGTCCTCCACGCCGGCCTTGTTCAGGCGGTCCGAGAGGTAGCCGACCGCCTCGTCGTTTTCGAAGTCGGTCTGGCGAATCCAGCGCTCTGCTTTCTCACCAGTGACCAGCCAGCCGCCCGGCCACATCGGGTCAGGAACAACTTCGATGCCGCCCTCCTGCGCGTGCCCACGGCGCCTTGGCGCAACCGCCTTCGGTCGCAGCACCTCCGTAGGAGTTGCCTTCTCGGCTTTCACGCGTCGCTTCCTGGCACGCTCCACGATGTTCCACAGCGCCCACTTCAGCGGGTCAAGGCCCTCGCGGGTCGCGGTGGAGATCATGTATACATCCCAGCCGAACTTTTCCTTGATGTCGTCCTCCAAGAACTCCGCGAGCTCCCGGGCCTCCGGAACGTCCATCTTGTTCAGCACAACGATGCGAGGGCGCTCACGCAGGTCACCGAGACCAGAGTCCAGGTCAAGCTGGTCGGCGTAGGAGTCAAGCTCGTGCTCGAGCGCCTCAATGTCAGAAATCGGGTCGCGCCCTGGCTCCATCGTGGCAACGTCCACGATGTGCGCCAGCACAGCAGTGCGTTCAATATGGCGCAAGAAGTCCAGCCCCAGACCCTTGCCCTGGCTCGCCCCCGGGATCAGGCCTGGCACGTCCGCGATAGTGTACGTATCGTCGCCGACGTTGACCACGCCAAGGTTCGGAGCGAGCGTCGTAAAGGGGTAATCCGCGATCTTCGGCTTCGCGGCCGAAAGCACCGAAATCAGCGAGGACTTACCCGCCGACGGGAACCCCACTAGCCCCACATCCGCCATGGACTTCAGCTCGAGGATCAAGTCATGTGCTTCGCCAGGCTCACCCTTGAGCGCGAAGCCCGGGGCCTTACGCTTCGCGGTGGCAAGAGCCGCGTTGCCCAACCCACCGAAGCCGCCTTCAGCCGCAAGGAAACGGGTGCCCGGCACCGTCAAGTCGGCGAGGATTTCGCCATCCTCACTACGCACAACGGTTCCGACTGGGACCTCCAAGATAAGGTCCTCTCCGCGGGCGCCGTTGCGGTGATCGCCCTCTCCGTTGCCGCCGCGCTTCGCTTTGACGTGCGGGCGGTATTGGAAGTCCAGCAGCGTGTGCACCTGGTTGGATACCTCCAGCACGATATCGCCGCCGTGGCCGCCGTTGCCACCATCCGGCCCGCCGAGGGGTTTGAATTTTTCGCGGTGGACAGAGACACAGCCATGTCCGCCGTCACCGGCCTGGAGGTGCAGCACCGCGCGGTCAACAAATTGGGCCATTATTTCCGCCTTCCTTGCAAAAGAGTTCTAGTAGTGGAGGGTACCGGGTTGTGGGAAAGAAAAACACCGCGCACCCGGTCGGGGTGTGCGGTGTTTCAAGTATTGCTACGGGTTACGCAGTTTCCTGTGCGACGCCAGCTGCCTCTGCGGCCTCGAGCACCTCTGCCGAAACGCCTTCGCCGTCCGCTGGGATGATGTTGACGATGCGACGGTTGCGCTTAATGCCGAACTGGACTGCGCCAGCTGCCAGTGCGAACAGCGTGTCGTCGCCACCGCGGCCGACGTTGTCGCCTGGGTGGAACTTGGTGCCGCGCTGACGAACGAGGATCTCGCCCGCCTTTACCTGCTGACCACCGAAACGCTTCACACCGAGGCGCTTCGACTCTGAGTCACGACCGTTCGTGGAGCTGGATGCACCCTTCTTGTGTGCCATGTCTGAATCTCCTTAGATGGAAGTCTTACTTGATACCAGTGATCTTGATGGTTGTCTGTGGCTGACGGTGGCCCTGGCGGACCTTGTAGCCGGTCTTGTTCTTGTACTTCAGAATGTCGACCTTCTTGCCTTTGCCGTGCTCGACAATCTCAGCCTCAACAGAAACCTTGGACAAAGCATCAGGGCCTGCGGTGACATCCACGCCATCGACGAGCAGAACCGGGGTGAGGGCAACCTTGTCGCCCGCTTCACCCTCGATCTTCTCGACCTTGACGAGGTCGCCTTCGGCAACCTTGTACTGCTTGCCGCCAGTCTTGACGATCGCGTACATAGAGGGTTACCCCTTATCTAAACTCGTTGTGTCTCCCCGCATGCACAGAAGACAGTTGGTACAGTTCTCTAGCGCTTTGTGGCCTTTCGCGTTCCACCGTGCCTGCATGCGTAAACGGCGCGGCTTCACAGCCCAAAACAGCGACTGTCAAATACTACACAGAAGCGGGTGCGATTATCAAACCGCACCCCACTGCTCCTCTATTTGGAAGAGGTTCGGCGTGTCGCGCGTCGCCGCCTGCGCCGCGCACTCGCCTTCGACTCCTGTTTCTTCGTCGCAGGCTTGGTTGCCTTCTGCTTCGTTTCCTTCGCCTTCGGCTGCTCCTGCTGCTGCGGCTGGGACGTCTTGCGCACTGCGCGCCGACGCCCGCGCCGGCGAGGAGACTCCGTCACCTTCGCCTTCGGCTGCTCTTGCGCTTCCTCGCGTGGAGCTTCCTTCACAGGTTCCTTAACGTGCTCCTGGCGTTCGAAATCTTCGCGCTTTGGCTTGTGGTCCGAACGGGAGTTACCGCGGGTCGCTCGCTTCCGGCGCGGGGAGCGCTCGAAGGCGTCGACGGCCTCCTCGTACGTCTGCTCGGACTTGCCTTTCTCCTGAGCCTGCTCCTGCGGTTTGTCCTGTGGCTTGTCCTGTTCCTGCGCGCGCCCACGCCCGCGGCTCGTGCCTCGACGTCCACGGCGGCGCGAACCGGACTCGCGCTTGGAGGATTCACCTACTGTAGGCGGCTTCGGCTCGTCGTTGTCCTCGTGTGCTTCATTGTCTTCGGACACAACCGAGCCGACCAGCTCGTCGATAGCCTTTTCGTCCAGCTTGCTGCGGCGCTTCTCCTCCGCTTTCTTGTTGGAACGCTCGCCGTTCGACTTCCCGCGACGCTTGCCGCGGCCACCGCGGTGCTGCAGGTCGTCTTCCTCCGGGTTGTACGTCGCGTGCTCTACAGGCTCCTCGGTGATGATCACACCGCGGCCACCACAGCACTCGCACGGCTTGGAGTAGGTCTCAAGCAGACCATCGCCGAGCTTCTTGCGGGTCAGCTGCACCAGGCCGAGCGAGGTGACCTCGGAGACCTGGTGGCGGGAGCGATCACGGCCCAGCGTTTCCTTCAGGCGACGCAGCACCAGCTCCTTGTTTTCATCCAGGATCATGTCAATGAAGTCGATGACCACCATGCCGCCGATGTCGCGCAGGCGCAGCTGGCGGACGACTTCCTCCGCGGCCTCCAAATTGTTCGCGGTGACCGTCTCCTCGAGGTTGCCGCCGGAGCCAGTGAATTTGCCGGTGTTGACGTCAATCACCGTCATGGCCTCGGTGCGCTCAATAACGAGCGTGCCGCCCGACGGCAGCCACACCACGCGGGCAAGCGCCTTCTGGACCTGCTCGTCGATGCGATGCTCCGCAAAGGCGTCGGCACCGTCGTGTTCGGAGCGGTCAAACTTGGTCACGCGGTCCAACAGGTCAGGCGCGACGGACTGCAGGTAAGCGTGCGCAATGTTGTAGGACTTCTTGCCGTCGATGATCAACTCAGAGAAGTCCTCGTTGAAGACGTCGCGGACGACGCGGACGATCAGGCGCGGCTCTTCGTAGAGCAGCACCGGGCGCGAGCCCTTCCCGTTCTTCGCGGCTTCTGCCTTTTCCTGCACCATTTCCCACTGTTTGTGCAGGCGCTGGACGTCCTCAGCAATCGCTTCCTTCGACATGCCCTCGGCAGCCGTACGAATAATCGCCCCACCCTTGCCAGGCACAACCTCGTTGAGGATGCCCTTGAGGCGCTTGCGTTCGGTGACGGGCAGCTTGCGGGAGATCCCAGCGTTACGGCCACCCGGCACGTACACGAGGAAACGTCCGGCCAGCGAAATGTGCGTTGTCAGGCGAGCACCCTTGTGCCCGTTAATATCCTTCGAGACCTGCACCATCACCTGGTCGCCGGACTTCAGTGCGTGCTCAATCCTGCGCTTCTTTCCGCCAAGCTTCGCAGCCTTCCAGTCAACCTCGCTGGCGTAGAGCACCGCGTTGCGCCCGGTTCCGATGTCGATGAACGCCGCTTCCATGCCCGGCAGCACGTTCTGGACACGGCCCATGTAAATATTGCCGATGATCGACGCGTTATCGTCCGTGGACACAAAGTGCTCCGCAAGCAGCCCGTCTTCCAGGACCGCTACCTGCGTGATGCGGCCTGGGCCGTCGTTGCGGTCGCGCTCGCGCACCACCATCGTGCGGTGCACCGACTCGCGCCGCGCAAGGAATTCCGCCTCAGAAACAATACGGGAGCGCTGGCGCTCCGCTTCTCGACGCTCACTCCGCCGACGACGCTGCGCCTCCAGACGGGCGGAACCGCTGATCCCCTTCGGCTCGTCAATAACCTCGACCTTAGGTTCTTCCTCCTTGGGCTCCTCAACTTCACCCTTCGGTGCGGCATCCTCATCCGCTTCCTTCGGTTCGGAGGTGCGCACTGCTCGGCGGCGCTTTGGACGCGTCGGCGCCTTGAAGATCGGCGCGTATTCGACCGTTGCTTCCTCTTCAGGATCGGGCTCCGGCTCTTGTTCGGGCTCCGGTTCTGGTTCCGGCTCTGGTGTTGGTTCCGGCTCCGGCTCGTCGGCGACCTCGAAGGTGGCGTCGACTTTCTCCTCGATCTGGTGGATTTCGTTTTCTACGTCCTTGCGCACCCGCTCGCGGATCTTTTCGTCGCTGCTATCCTTCGACTTCTTCGCCTCAGCCTTATCCGCGGGCTGCTGCAGCGCATCGATGACCTTCTCGGCTTCCTCCCGAGTAACCGAGGACTGCGCAACCTTTGTAATTCCCAACTCAGTCAGCGCGACGACAACGTCCTTCGACGCCACCCCCAACGCCTTCGCGAGCTGGAACACCCGCATTTTGTCTTTCAGGGTTGATCGATCAAAGTCCTGAATTTCGGTATGAGATTTTTTCGCCACGTACGTGCTCCTATATTTTTGCATCTGCAAGCTGCGTCAACCGGGCGCGAAGCCGTTGCCGCTGCCACACGGCTGACACACGTTCCTACAGAAAGTTGTAAAAAGCTTGCCTCCATTGTGACACACGACGCCGACTGCGCCTATTTCAGCATCGCTGTCAACACAACAAAACCGCCCACCCTGCCATGTACAGCAGGATGGGCGATTGAAGCGTGGTTCTTACTTGTTCGGGAACCAGATTGCGATCTCGCGCTCGGCGGACTCTGGGGAGTCGGAACCGTGGACGACGTTCTCGCCGACAGTGAGGGCGAAGTCGCCGCGGATAGTACCAGGGGTTGCCTTGGCAACCGGGTCGGTGCCGCCGGCGAGCTGGCGCCAAGCCTCGATAGCGCGCTCGCCCTCGACGATGCCTGCTACCAGCGGAGCAGAGGTGATGAAGTCAACGAGTTCACCGAAGAACGGCTTGTCCTTGTGCTCTGCGTAGTGCTTCTCTGCGGTCTCGCGGTCTGCGGTGCGCAGGTCCATCTCGACCAGCTTGAGGCCCTTACGCTCAATGCGGGAGATGATCTCTCCGACGTGGCCGTTTGCAACGCCGTCTGGCTTAATCAAAATCAGTGTACGTTCAGTCATGTCTCCATACCCTACTAAACAACAACCACCGGGTGCGAACATCTTGATGTGGGGGTGATTAAAGTTTGCTCCATGACATATGAGAGTCCCCTGCCGCCAATTCCGGACGTCGGCACGCGAGCGCGCTCCATCACCGATCTGCTCTTCGGCAACCTCGGCGAGCATGCGTCGGCGCCGGCGCTCACGGAGGTCGAGACGGGGCGCAGCGTGACCTATGCGCAGCTTCACCAGGAGGTGCTGGCGCTCGCCGCCACGTTGCGCAGCCGCGGCATCGGTCCCGGGGATTGCGTCGCAGTGCAGCTGCCCAACGGCATCGACTTCGCCGTCACTTTCCTCGCGTTGGTGCAGGTGGGGGCGTCGGCAAGCTTGTTGGGGACGAGTCTCACCGCGACCGAACGTGACCACCTCTGCGCGCTCGCCGAGGCCAAAGTTCTTCTCGACGCCCCCATCGCCCCCACCGAACCACCCGAGCGCAGCGCCTCCCCAGCCGGGCCGGAAGATATCGCCGCGGTTGCCTTTTCCTCCGGTACCACCGGTTTGCCGAAGGCCGTCGAGCTGACCCACCGCAACCTGTGCGCGAACATGCTGCAGTTTTCGGCCGCGCTGCGCGCAAGCGGTATCGGCGCGGGCACCCCGACACTGGCGCCGCTGCCGTTCGCCCACATCTACGGGCTGAACACGCTGCTGCTGTCGTCGCTCTACGCGCGCCACCATATTCACACGATGGCGGCGTTTGACTTGAACGTATTCATTGAGGCGCAGCGAAGCCACCGTATTGAGCTGAGCTTTATTGCCCCGCCGATCGCGCTTGCGCTCTCACGACCCCCGGAGGCGACCGCGGAGGCGTTCGCGGACTCCCGGTTCATGGTGTGCGGTGCCGCCCCGCTGGATGCTGCGTTGGCGGACAGCGTTGAGCAGCGGCTCGGCACGGTGATCCTGCAGGGCTACGGCACCACGGAGACGTCCCCGGTGACCCACGTGGGCATCGCTGGGAGGTCGAAGCCGGGCTCGATTGGGTTCGCGGTGCCGAACACGCAGTTCCGCATCATCGACCTTCGCGACGGCCACGACGTCGCCCCCGGCGAACCCGGTGAGATGCTCATCCGGGGCCCGCAGGTGATGCGGGGCTACCGCAACGACCCTGAGGCAACCCAGGCAACGATCACTGGTGGGTGGCTGCACACCGGGGATATCGTCACGCTGGCTGAGGACGGCACCGTCTACATCGTCGACCGGGCAAAAGAAGTGATTAAGTACAAGGGCTTCCACGTCGCCCCCGCTGAGCTCGAGGCACTGCTGCGCACCCACCCCGCGGTTGCCGACGCCGCCGTCGTCCGCCATATCGTGCGCACCCACGGTGTCGATTGCGAGGTCCCGCGCGCCTGCATCGTCGTCGCCGACGGCGCTACGTTGAGCCGCGAGGAAATCATGGAGTGGGTTGCCGAGCGCGTGGCCGGATACAAAAAGATCCGTGAAGTCACCTTCACGGATCACATCCCCCGCAACGCGGCGGGGAAAATTCTGCGGCGCGAACTCTAGTCGGCGTCCAGGTGCTGCGTGGTCAGGTAGCCGCCACGCATGCGCTGCACAATGTCGGAGCGCAGCTTCACGATGAAGAACCACACCAGGCCGAACATCAGGCCAACCACCGTGACCGACCAGTGCACGAAGAACCCAAAGATGAGCGGCACCTGCAGGGCCAAGTTAATCCACATCGCGCCCGGAATCTTCTGCGCGAACGCCATCACCGCGTGGGCGACGCCGATGACCACGATGTACACCCAGTTGAACGTGGTCCAGTAGGCGCCACCGTCGACTTTAAGAATCACGAGCAGGATGAGCAGCACGGTGATCGATTCCATGATCAGCGTGCCGGAGAGCACTCCGCGCAGTCCTGCGATTGGGTCCTTGACCGGCTCGTGCCCGAGCCCGAGCGGGCTGATCGGCGGTTGGCGTTTTTCTCTGCTCACTCTGGGTCCTTTCCAAACATGGTGCGGGCCTCCCCCGCGGTCACGACAGAGCCGGTGATGATCACACCGGAGCCGGACTGCACGCCGACTTCCGCAAGGGCGTCCTCGGCAAGCTCAACGGCCAGCTCGTAGGCGGACGGCAGGTGCGGCTGCACGTGCACGCGCTCATCGCCGAAGATGGAGCGGGCGATCTCGGCAAGGTCTTCGGCCTCCATCGCGCGTGGCGAGGAGTTCTGCGTAATCACGACTTCCGTGAGCGCCGGCTCTAGCGCCTGGAAAATGCCAGCGGCGTCCTTGTCACCGAGGATGCCCAGCACGCCAATGAGTCGGGTGAAGTCGAAGTCGTGCTGCAGCGCCTCCGCGAGGGCGGTTGCGCCGTGTGGGTTGTGGGTGGCGTCGATAAACGTGGTGGGTGTGGCGCGCACTCGCTCGAGCCTGCCCGGAGAGCGGACCGCCGCAAAGCCTTCCCGCACCGCCTCGATGTTGAGCGGGTGCTCGGCGTGTGCACCGTGGAATGCCTCGACCGCCGCGAGCGCGACGGCCGCGTTGCGGGCCTGGTGTGGGCCGGACAGCGGCAGGAAGATGTCGTCGTAGCTGCCGGCGAGCCCGCGCAGCCGTAGCTGCTGGCCTCCGACGGCCACCCCGGCTTCCTCAACGCCGAACTCGGAGCCGAGGCGCGCGACGGCGCTACCGACCTGGACGGTCTGCTCCAGCACTACGCGCATGGCCTCCGGCTGCTGGTCGGCGATGACCGTGACGGAGTCCGGATTCGTGATGATGCCGGCCTTCTCGCCCGCGATCTGCTCGATGGTGTCGCCGAGGTACTGCGTGTGGTCGATGCCGATCGGCATGATCACGTTGACGTCCGCGTCGATCACGTTGGTTGCGTCCCAGCGGCCACCCATGCCGACTTCCACCACGGCGATGTCCACCGGGGCGTCGGCAAACGCGGCGTAGGCGATGCACACCATGGCTTCGAAGAAGCTCAGCGGCTGGCCGAAGTGGTCGTCAGCCATCGCGAGGTACGGCTGAATTTCCTCGTAAATGCGCACAAAGTCCGCGGGGTGGATTGGTTGGCCGTCGATCCCGATGCGCTCGGTGATCAACTGCAGATGCGGGCTCGTCGTGCGCCCCACCCGGTGCCCGAGGCTACGCAGCAGCGACTCGATCATCCGGGTTGTCGACGTCTTCCCGTTCGTCCCCGCGACGTGAATCGCTTTGAACGAACGCTGCGGGGAACCCAGCAGATCCATGACGTACTCGACGCGCTCGAGCGTCGGATCGATCTGCGTTTCGCCCCAGCGCTCCTCGAGCTGCTGCTGGACTTCGCGCAACGCTGCAAGGTCTTCAGGCGTGACCTCGCGCGCGACGACGTCTTCCGCCTCCTCCGCCTGCGGCGCACCGAGGTTCAGGCGTAGCCCGGACTCCTCGACGGAGATATCGAACTGCTCGGGTAGCTCCGGAAGTTCCGGCAGGTCAGCATTGTCGGCCATCTACGCCTCCGGCAGCTGCGCCAGGCGCGCGGTCACACGTGCGAACTCTTCCTTCGCAACCTGCTGGCGCACCTTGATCTTCTCAACGACCTGCTCCGGCGCGTTCGCCAGGAACTGCTCGTTGCCAAGCTGACGGCCAGTGGTATCGAGCTCCTTCTCCGCCGCCGCGAGTTCCTTCTCCAGGCGCTTGCGCTCGGCCGCAACGTCGACAGTGCCGGAGGTGTCCAGCGCCACGTCGAGCGTCGCCTGGCTCAGGCGCATCTCAATGCTTGCCGACGCCGCAAAGTCCTCAGCAGGCGCCTCCACCCGCGCGATATCGCGGATAACGTTTTCCAGCCCAGCCAGGTCCGCCTTGGCAAAGTCAAGCTTCGCCGGCACCTTCTGGTTCGGCTTCACACCCTGGTCAGCGCGGAAGCGACGCAGTTCGGTAATCAGCTTGATTGCATCCTGGATCCTGCGGCGCGCCACATCATCCGTTTCGACGCCACCATTGATGTCCTCCGCAGTCGGCCATGGCGCCTGCGTCACCGAAGGCTGCTGCGTCAACGCGGTCCACAGGACCTCGGTGATGAACGGCATGGTCGGGTGCAGCAGGCGCAGCACCACGTCGAGCACGCGGCCGAGCACGATCTGCGTGTTGCGCCCCTGCGCGGTCTCGCCCTCGCGCGGGATTTGGGTCTTTGCGATCTCCAGGTACCAGTCGCACAGCTCATCCCACGCGAAGTGGTAGAGATCCTCGTTCGCCTTCGCGAACTGGTAGTCGTCCAAGTAGGCGTCGACCTTCGCGCGGACTTCTTCCGCGCGGTCCAGGATCCAGCGGTCGGCGTCCGTCAGCTCCTCGCGGGCCGGCAGCGGACCAACCGCTGCGCCGTTCATCAGAGCGAAGCGGGTCGCGTTGTACAGCTTGGTGGCGAAGTTACGCGCGGACGTGGCGTTGTCCTCACCGATCGGCAAGTCCACGCCCGGGTTCGCGCCGCGCGCAAGGGCGAAGCGCAGCGCGTCAGCGCCGTAGTGCTCGACCCAATCCATCGGGTCGATGCCGTTGCCCAGGGACTTCGACATCTTGCGGCCCTTCTCGTCGCGCACCAGGCCGTGCAGGTACAGGTCCGTGAACGGGATGATCGGGCGGCCGTCAACCCCCTCGCCGAGGATCTCCGGGGTGTTCTTTCCAGCAAAGGTGCCGAACATCATCATGCGGGCAACCCAGAAGAACAAAATGTCATACGCGGTGACCAGCACGGACGTCGGGTAGAACTTCTCCAGATCCGGCGTCTTTTCCGGCCAGCCGAGCGTCGAGAACGGCCACAGCGCAGAGGAGAACCAGGTATCCAGCACGTCCGGGTCCTGGGTGTAGCCAGCCGGCGGCTCCTCGTCAGGGCCGACGCAGACCACTTCGTCGTTCGGGCCGTACCAGATCGGGATGCGGTGGCCCCACCACAGCTGGCGCGAAATCGTCCAGTCGTGCATGTTGTCCACCCAGTCGAAGTAGCGCTTCTCCATCGACGCCGGGTGAATCTTCGTATCGCCATTACGGATCGCGTCGCCGGACATCTTCGCCAGCTCTTCAACCTTGACGAACCACTGCAGGCTCAGGCGTGGCTCAATCGGTTCGCCGGAGCGCTCCGAGTGGCCCACCGAGTGCACGTACGGGCGCACTTCCTTGACGATGCGCCCCTGCTCTGCCAGCGCCTCGCGCACCGCGACGCGCGCCTCTTCGCGGCTCATACCGTCGAACTTGGTGCCGGTATCGGCGATGTGGCCGGTCTCGTCCATGATGATCGGCATGTCCAGGTTGTGGCGCAGGCCCATCTCGTAGTCGTTCGGGTCGTGTGCAGGCGTGATCTTCACCGCGCCGGTGCCCAGTTCCATATCGACGTAATCGTCGGCGATCACCTGAATCTTCAGGTCATCGCGGAACGGGTGGTCGAACTCCTGGCCAACCAGATCCGTGTAGCGCTCGTCGTCCGGGTGGACGGCAATAGCGACGTCGCCAAGCATGGTCTCAACACGGGTCGTCGCGACGACCAGGTGCGGCTCGTCGTCGTTGAGCGAGCCGTAACGGATGGAGACGAACTCGCCCTCAACATCCTTATAGACGACCTCAATGTCGGATACCGCGGTCTCCAGCACCGGTGACCAGTTCACCAGGCGGTAGTCGCGGTAGATCATTCCAGCGTCATACAGCTGCTTAAAGATGGTCTGCACTGCGCGCGAGAGGCCGTCGTCAAGCGTGAAGCGCTCGCGCGACCAATCCACGGAGTCACCAATCGCACGCATCTGCGTGGTAATCGTGCCACCGTACTGGTGCTTCCACTCCCACACCTTGTCCACGAACTCTTCGCGGCCGTAGTCGTAGCGGTCCTTGCCTTCCTCGGCTTTCAGCTTCGCCTCGACCTTCGTCTGCGTAGCGATGCCCGCGTGGTCCATACCCGGCAGCCACAACACCTCGTAGCCCTGCATGCGCTTGCGGCGCACCATAACATCAATGAGCGTGTGGTCCAGGGCATGGCCCATGTGCAGCTGGCCCGTCACATTCGGCGGGGGCAGCACCACAGAATAAGCAGGCTTGTCCGAGGAAGCGTCGGCGGTGAAGTATCCCTTCTCCACCCAGCCCTCGTACAAAGCCTGCTCGTGTTCGCCGGGCTCCCAAGACTTCGGGAGCGCATCGGCTCGGTTCTTGCCTACCAAATGTTCAGTCGCGTCAGTCACGGTTGACTATCTTAGCCATCAACCTCCGGTAGGCGCGACCGGTTAGAAAAGCTTGGACGCAATCTCCCACTCGCCGCGCATCGCTTCGACGTTCTTGTCGATGCGCTCGCGCTGGAAGTCGCTGATCTCCAGCCCCTCGACGACCTCCCACTTGCCATCGCGGCCGATCACCGGGAAGCCGAAAAGCAGCCCCTCCTCGACACCGTACTGGCCGGTGGAAGGCAGCGCTGCCGTCGTCCACTTGCCGTCGGTGCCGTTGACCCAGTCACGCATGTGGTCAACTGCCGCCGAAGCAGCCGAGGCCGCCGAGGACTTACCGCGAACCTCGATGATCTCTCCGCCGCGCTTGGCAACGCGCGGGATGAACTCGTCGACGTACCAATCGCGGTCTAGCTTGTCGGCAATCTTCTCGCCGCCGACCTCAGCGAAGGTCACATCCGGGAACTGAGTATCCGAGTGGTTGCCCCACACCACCATCTTTTCAATTGTCGACGACGGCACCTCCAGCTTCTGGCCCAGCATGGACAGTGCGCGATTCTGGTCCAGTCGCATCAAGGCGTTGAAGCGCTCGGCAGGGACATCCGCCGCGGCCTTCGCAGCGATACGCGCGTTGGTGTTCGCCGGGTTGCCCACGACGAGCACCCGGATATCGTCCGCAGCGCCAGCGTTGATGGCCTTGCCCTGCTCGACGAAGATCTTGCCGTTCGCGGTGAGCATGTCCGCGCGGGACTCCCCCTTACCGCGTGGCTTCGCGCCAACCAGGAACGCGGCGTTTGCGCCCTCGAACGCCTTGAACTGGTCATCGGAAACGTTGATGCCAGTCACCAGTGGGAAGGCAGAGTCGTGCAGCTCCATCGCGGTACCCTCCGCCGCGCGGACAGCTGCCGGGATCTCTAGCAACGTCAGCTCGACCGGCTGATCCGCACCGAAGACATCGCCGGAGGCAATACGCCACAGCAGGGAGTACGCAATGTTGCCTGCTGCGCCGGTGACAACGACTTTAACGGGAGTGGAAGAATGGTGTGACATAGAAAAACCTCGGGTCAATAGTGTGCGGTACCTGACATTCAAAGTATAGGTAGTACAACCGACGCACTACCCCCGAAATCGTGCATACCCTCCCCCCTTTAGTCCTAAAAGGCATAGTAAGGCAGACAAATTCCCGTTTTGCACGGTGCAAATTCTCAAATGGGGGCATCATAGAGAAAAGTAGATGTCACCAATGAGCCAACATTCACGCATGCGTAGTAATTCAGGAGCGGATACAACGATGGATTTCCCCACCGACCCCACCTCGGCGAGTATCAAAGCACCTGAACCAGATATCAACGCAGAAATCGACAGTGTTGTTGACATCGCCCTCGACATGTTCGCCCGCGGTGGCTTCTCCCAAACAAAGCTGGGTGCCATCGCGAAGGAAACCGGCATGTCGAAAAGGATGATCCATTACCACTTCAGCGACAAAAAGGGCCTCTACGCAAAAACGATCAGGCGCGCGCTCGACCGCCTGGCTCCACCCGAAGAGATCCTGCAGCGCTCCTACGCAGTCCCGGTTGACGGCATGCGCCGCTTCGTAGACAGCATGTTCCACTCCTTCCAGGAAAACCCCGAGGCAGTTCAGCTGCTCATTCGTGAGCGGCTCGAGCCGGTCCTCGAGGACGCCTCAGCGGACATTGTGCACGGCCGCAGCGAGATCACGCTGCACGTCGAGCGCCTCCTGCTCGTGGGCCAGGACGCCGGCGCCTTCCGGCCGGGGATCTCCGCCGATGACGTACTCGCGCTGCTCACGGCGCTGAGCACGCTGCGGGTATCGGGCAACGCGGCGTCGATAATTACGAGCCACCTCGACCTCGACGAGCCGCGAAACGTCGAAGGGATGCGGCGCATGGTTATTGATACCGTGCTGGCGTTTTTGACATCCAACATCGCGCCTTCGGGCTACGAAAGCTACCTCGAGGCCACTCCCCTGCCGGACAGCGAAGGCACCGGCGCCAGCGACGACCTCTACGACATCTACTAGCTGCGACTCGGCAGCCTTACGCCGAGCGCTGCCCTTCCGCTTCCACGAACTGCGGCTCTGCAGCGCCCCGCACCACGTCGCCGTTGATGACGACTTCGCTGACGTTCTCGCGGTCGGGCAGGTCGTACATGATGGGCACGAGCACTTCCTCCATGATGGCGCGCAGGCCACGGGCGCCAGTGTTGCGCTCGGCAGCGCGGTCCGCGATCTCCTCGAGGGCGTCCTCGGTGAGCGTGAGCTGGGCGCCGTCCATCGAAAAGAGGCGGCTGTACTGCTTCACCAGTGAGTTCTTAGGCTCGGTGAGTACGCGCACCATGGCGTCGCGGTCGAGGTTCTCCACGTTCGCAATGATCGGCAGGCGCCCAATGAACTCAGGGATGAGGCCGAACTTCACCAGGTCACCCGGCTGCACCTGCGCCAGCATGTTGGCTTCGTCGCGCTCCTGCTTCGAGTCAATCTCCGCCCCGAAGCCGATGCCCTTCTTGCCCACGCGCTCCGCAATCACCTTGTCCAAGCCCGCGAACGCACCGGCGACGATGAACAGGATGTTCGTCGTATCAATCTGGATGAACTCCTGGTTCGGGTGCTTGCGCCCGCCCTGCGGCGGCACGGACGCGACCGTGCCCTCCAGGATTTTCAGCAGTGCCTGCTGCACGCCTTCGCCGGACACGTCGCGGGTAATCGAGGGATTCTCGGACTTGCGGGAGATCTTGTCTACCTCGTCGACGTAGATGATGCCGTGCTGCGCCCGGTTAACGTCGAAGTCCGCGGCCTGCAGCAACTTCAGCAAGATGTTTTCGACGTCCTCTCCGACGTACCCCGCCTCGGTGAGACTGGTGGCGTCGGCAATTGCGAATGGCACGTTGAGCATCCTGGCAAGCGACTGCGCGAGGTACGTCTTGCCGGAGCCCGTCGGCCCCAGCAGCAAAATATTCGACTTCGCGATCTCCACTTCCTCATCACGCTTGCGGTTCGTTACATTCTCCGACTCCGCTCGGATGCGTTTGTAGTGGTTGTACACCGCCACCGCGAGCGTGCGCTTCGCCGAGTCCTGCCCGATGACGTACTGGTCCAAAAACTTGGTGATCTCACTTGGCTTCGGCAGCCGATCCGCAGCCTCATCCTGATCAGCCTGCGCCCCGCCGAGTTCTTCCTCGATGATTTCGTTGCACAGTTCGATGCACTCATCACAAATGTAGACTCCGCCACCGGCAATGAGCTTGCGAACCTGCTTCTGCGTCTTGCCGCAAAAGGAGCACTTCAACAGGTTTGAGGTGTTTTGGGATGTTGCCATAGATGCGTTGGACTCCAGCTTCTTCGTCTCGCCTAAGGGTTGACCTTAGAGCTTAGCGGGTGCGTCAAACTCACACACTCTCGCACGTTGTCGCGCATTGTGGCGATCAAGGGCACAATGGAGCGCATGACGCATATACATACTGTGGAATACGGCAATAAAGACAACACCAGCACCGTGGTGCTGCTCTCCTCCATCGCGACGACGCACGAATCCTGGTCGAAGCAGATTCCTGAACTGGCGAAGCACCACCGTGTCATCGCGGTCGATCATCGCGGGCACGGCGGCTCCGACGTCGCCCAGGTGGCTCCCGGTTCCGCAACCGTGAAGCTGCTTGCGCAGGATATCTTGAGCGCGCTCAACCGTGAGGGGGTCGACCGCTTCAGCGTTGTCGGCCTCTCCCTCGGCGGCGCCATTGCGCAGTATCTTGCGGCGTACAGCGGGCGCGTGGAGAAGGCTGTCTTCGCTTGCACCGCGACTTACCTCGGTGGCAATGAGCAGTGGGACGAGCGCACGCGCATCGCACGGGAGGAAGGCATGGGCCCCATCGCCGACATGCTCATTCCTAACTGGTTCACCCCAGCATTTATCGACGCCCACCCAGGGGAAGTCGAGCGCATCCACGACATGGTCAGCGCCATCGACCCCGAGGGTTACGCCCAAAACGGCGATGCCTTGGCAAAGTGGGACTTCGCTTCCCACCTGGATCAGATCACCTGCCCAGTGCTGACCATCGCGGCCGCCGGCGACGCCGGTACCGGCCCGGACAAACTGGCCGAAATCGCCGACGGCGTCGCAGGCCCCGTGGAGTCTGTGGTCATTGAGCCGGGCTCGCACCAGGTGCCCATCGAGAACCCTGCTCCGTTCAATGAAGCGCTGCTGAAGTTTTTGGGCTAAGATTTGTCGGCTACGCTAGACGCAGAAGTCTGTCAGAAAGGATCCCCTAGTGATGAACACCCGGCCCAAACTTGTGCTTGCCGCACTCTTGACGTGCACGACGCTGTTGGCCGGGTGTAACTCGTCGCCGGAGGATCGTTTGGCGGAGCCTGAGATCTCGTTCCCGGCGAAGGAGACGTCGACAAGCCCGGCGCCCGACGATGATGACGAGGACGCGACCGAGACCGAGACGTCCACCTCGACGAAGACCTCAACGAGCACGTCGAAGAAGAGCTCAAGCTCGTCTAGCTCCTCGAGTTCTTCGAAAAAGTCGAGCTCTTCTGCCTCCTCTAGCGATGATGACAGCGACGAGCCCGCGCCGGTACAGCCTGCCGAGCCCGCCCCACAGAACGGCGCGACGTGCGCGTGGCCGAAGCAGGGCCAGCAGTCAGCGAGCGACGAATACAGCACCTTCTGCGACGGCGACTGGGCCCGCACCGTGATGCCGAACGGCCAGGAGTACTTCTGGGCTTCCAACGGCAACTCTTGGGCATCCGTTGACCCCGTCGGCGAGCACGAAGGCAACGCCTGCTGGGATCGCAAGGACTTCACCTCCGCGCCGGCCGCGGTGCGCGACGCGGTCCCGTACTGCCCTTAGGCCTGCAGCACCTCCGCTGGCTTCTTGACGACGACCGGCTTCGCGGCCGGCGCTCGCAGCCCTACCAGGGCGACCGCACTCAGCACGAACACGCATGCTGCAACGATGTAGAGTCCACGTGGCCCCAGCCCGGCCTCGGCGAGATAGCCGATGAGCAGTGGTCCGCAGACCGAACCAACTCGCCCCACAGCCAACGCCACTCCAACGCCGGTCGCCCGCAAGTGCGTCGGGTAGGACGCCGGGGTCACGGTGTACATGCCAGTAACGCACGCGTTCAGCAACATACCAACCAGTACGCCTAGCGGGAACGCCACGAACGACGCGCCCGCGGAGAAGATGAAGGCCACCAACGCGCCCGCGCCACCGATGGCGAAGGCGATGAGCAGCACGCGGGCGTCAACACGCGTGGTAATCACTCCGAAGATCAGCGAGCCGATCGTGCCGCCGAACGCGATCATGATGCCGCCGAAAATACCCTGCTGCGCGGACAGTCCCAGTTCATTGAGCAACTTGGGCGTCCAGGAATTAGCAAAGGCAAAACCAAAGCTGATCAGCGAGAATGCAATCCAGATCCGTACAGTCGTCGACAGCCATACTGGGGAGACGATTGCGCGCAGTGCGCCCGAAGCGGAAGCCGGGGCGCTCGTCTGGGCCGGAACCACTGCTCCCCCGTGTCCAATACGGCGTGCGATGCGCTCAACGCGCGCCGCATCCCCGCGACTCGCGAGCACGTCCACCGATTCCGGCAGCAACGCCGTTGCAAGCACCAGCGCCACGGCAGACAGTGCCGCGCCCACGAAGAAGATCCAGTGCCAGCCGTGGCTCTCCACAACCTTGGACGCCAGCACGCCGCACAGCGTCGCACCGACACCGTACCCCGACGCGTAGACCGCCATCGCCAGCCCACGGAACCGGTCGTTTGAATACTCACTGACCAGCACGGTCACGCACGCGAGCACGCCGCCCACGCCCACACCAGTGACGAAGCGCCACGCGATAAACGCCGCGGTACTCCCCGCGAATCCCGACAGGAGCAGGCCCACGGTGTCAATCAGCAGCGCCACAAGAATCACGTTTCGACGCCCCCATCGATCCCCCGCCGGCCCAAAGACCGCCGCGCCGACACCAACGCCGAGCAGCGCTGCCGACAGTACCCAGCCCAGCAGCGACGAGCCGATCGCGAACTCCTCCGCCAGGTGCGGCGCCGCAAATGCGGTTGCGACGAGGTCATAGCCGTCAAGGGCGTTCAAATAGGTAATGACGGCAATGATCAGCCACTGGTACGGGCTCATCGGCCGGGTGTTAATGGAGGTTCTAATATCCACCGCGCTCTTTCCTTTATCTTCACGTGTCGTGTTTTCGCAGATGTGTGAAGAATGTACCGCACGGTCTGTCTATTCGCGCCCTTTTATTCACGCTTTGTCAAGCACACAAAAAGACGCCACCCGGTTACCCGTGGTGGCGTCGACAAGCGATCAGAAGTTAGCCGTTCAGCTTGCGGTAATCAAAGACCTGGTCGATGATGCCGTACTCAACAGCTTCCTGCGCGGTAAGGATCTTGTCGCGATCCGTATCAATACGGACCTGCTCCGCAGTGCGACCGGTGTGGTGCGCGAGTGTGTCCTCCATCAGGCGGCGCATGCGCTCGATCTCATTGGCCTGGATCTCAAGGTCAGAAACCTGGCCCTGGGTACCCTGCGTCGCGGGCTGGTGGATCAGCACCCGCGAGTTCGGCAGCGCAGCGCGCTTCCCCGGCGCACCAGCGGCAAGGATGACCGCCGCAGCGGACGCAGCCTGGCCGAGGCACACCGTTTGCACGTCCGGGCGGACGTACTGCATCGTGTCGTAAATCGCCATCAGCGCGGTAAACGAGCCACCCGGCGAGTTGATGTACATCGTAATGTCGCGGTCCGGGTCCTGGGACTCCAGCACCAGCAGCTGCGCCATGATGTCATTCGCGGAGGTGTCATCGACCTGGGTGCCCAGGAAGACGATGCGCTCCTCGAAAAGCTTGCCGTATGGGTCGATCTGCTTCGTGCCGAAGGAAGTCTCCTCCAAGAACTGTGGCAGCACGTAGCGGGAGGAAAGCATTTGGAAAGACATACGTAAATTCTCCTGTCTACTTAGTTGCTGATCGAGCCCTGAGCGCTCTCAATAACGTGGTCCACGATGCCGTACTCCATCGCCTCTTGGGCCGTGAACCAACGGTCACGGTCGGAATCCTTCGTAATCTGCTCGAAAGTCTGGCCGGTATGCTCAGCGATAAGCTGGGCCATCTCGCGCTTCGTCGCTGCGAACTGCTCAGCCTGAATAGCAATGTCGGCAGCAGTACCGCCAACGCCTGCGGACGGCTGGTGCATCATAATCCGAGCGTGCGGAAGCGCGTAACGCTTGCCCTTCGTGCCGCCAGAGAGCAGGAACTGCCCCATCGACGCCGCCAAGCCCATGCCGTACGTAGCAATATCGCACGGCGAGTACTTCATCGTGTCATAAATCGCCATGCCGGCAGTCACGGAACCACCCGGGGAGTTAATGTACAGCGAGATGTCGCGAGTTGGATCCTCCGCGGACAGCAGCAAGATCTGCGCGCACAGCTTGTTCGCAATTTCGTCGTCAACCTGCTGTCCCAGGAAAATAATGCGCTCGCGCAGCAGGCGCTCATAGACAGAATCACCCAAGTTCATGCCCTGCGATGGGGATGTCATAAAAATGGCTCCTTCGTGGTTCAAACTCTTTTATGTAGCGTCAACAATGCCACCACCCTACTCCGATAGTCCACTTTGCACGGGGTTGTTCGCTGATGGCGTACACGTACGTTGTGAACCCGTAGTGAATGGCGAAACGCCCCGGCGTAGGCGCAACGCGTGCGCATCGCCGGGGCGTTTCAACTCACGATTTAGTCTTCGGAAGCCTCTGCTTCTTCCTCTTCAACCTCACCGAAGTAATCGTTCGGGTCGACGGTCTCGCCCTTGTCGTCCTTCACGGACACGCGGCAGATCGCGGTAGCGAGTGCCTTGCCACGGCGGACGTCTGCGAAGAGGTTACCGATCTGGCCTGCCTGCTGCAGCTGCGCCACGAACTGGTTCGGGTCCATGCCGTAGGACTGCGCGGTGAACAGGATGTGGTCGGTCATCTCCTGCTGGGAAACCTCAGGCTCCTCCTGGTCAGCAACAGCGTCCAGGAACAGCTGGGTACGGACAGCGGACTCAGCCTGCTCGTGGTTCTTCTTGTCGAACTCCTCGCGGGTCATGCCCTGTGCCTCGAGGAACTGTGCGACAGCAGCCTCGTCGTGCGCCAGCTGGCCGAGCATCTGGTGGAGCATGTTGTGCTCCTGCTCCTCGACGATGGACTTCGGAAGCTCGAACTTGGTCTCCTCGAGCGCTGCCTTCAGTACCTCGTCGCGGATGTCAGCTGCCTGCTGGGTCTTCTTGTCCTCAGCGAGCTGCTCCTTGGTGGATTCACGCAGCTCCTCAGCGGTGTCGAACTCGGAGGCCATCTGAGCGAACTCGTCGTCAAAGTCAGGAAGCTTGCGCTCCTTCGACTGCTGGACGTGTACCTTGATGGTGGCTTCCTTGCCCTTGTGCTCGCCGAACTCGATCGTCGCTGTGAACTCGTTGTCCTCGCCGGTCTTCATGCCGCGCAGCGCGGTGTCGAGGCCCTTGATCAGGTCGTCCGAGCCGATCTGGTAGGTCAGGCCCTCGGTGGAAGCCTCCTCGACCTTCTCGCCGTCAACCTCAGCGTGCAGGTCGATGACTGCGAAGTCGTCGGTCTTCATCTTGCGCTTGGTGTCCTTGAGCTCGCCGAAGCGCTCGCGGAGCTGGTCGATCTCCTTGTCGACGTCCTCGTCGCTGACCTCGAGGGCCGGAACAGTGACGTCAATCTTGGAGAAGTCAGGGACAGTAATCTCTGGGCGAACGTCGACCTCAGCGGTGAACTCGACGACGTCGTTGTCCTCGATCTTGGTGATGTTGATCTCTGGCTGACCGATCGGGTTCAGGCCATTTTCCAGGACAGCCTTCTCGTAGCGGGTTGGCAGCATGTCGTTGACAACCTGCTCCAGGATCGGGCCACGGCCGAAGCGGGCGTCGATCAGCTGGCGAGGAGCCTTACCGCGACGGAAGCCAGGAATGTTGACCTGCTGCGCAATTGACTTGTACGCCTGGTCGATTTCCTTGCCGAGCTCATCGAAAGGAACGCTGACGTCCAACTTGACACGAGTCTCACTGAGCTTGTCGACGGAAGTCTTCACGGATTACTCCTGTAATTAATCGGGTAAATTGTACGGATATGTAAACAAGCCCGCTATTTCTAGCGGGCTTGTTGATGTCGGGGCGACAGGATTTGAACCTGCGACCCCCTGCTCCCAAAGCAGGTGCGCTACCAAACTGCGCCACGCCCCGCGAATGATTGCTCATTGCGACGTTGGCAACTATAACCATGCCCCAGAGCAATACGCAAATCGACAGTTCAACACTACTTTTGGGCTATATTCACAGAAACAAAAACGCGGCTACACATCTCGTGCAACCGCGTCTTCTACTCTAACATTTGGAGGGAATGACGGGAATCGAACCCGCGTCTTCAGCTTGGAAGGCTGAGGTATTAGCCACTATACGACATTCCCACTTCACCAAAAGGTGATGGGCGCAAGTGTAACCCACCGCCCACTTTGAGACAAAACCACCCGCTTAGCGTGGAACTTTCTTCCGACCACGTGCGTTGCACGTTGTAAGTACTGATAATTTGTGGCCGATCCCGAAGGAGCTTTCCCTCACTATGAACCTCATTTTGATCCTCGCTATCGTTGGCGCCGCGGTGTACCTGATAAAGAGCCGCCAGAATGGCGCGACCAACCAGCGCGAACAGCTCCAGCTCGAGGATGCGATTGCGGACGCACGCCGCTGGACAGAGCGACTTGGTTCGCAAGTCCTTACTATCTCCGGTACCGACGCCGCTTCGACCCAGGCGATGGCCGACGCCTCTGAACGCTACAACGCAGCAAGTGGCGCGCTGGGCCAGGCGACCACACCGAAGCAGGCCATGCTCGCTCGCGAATCTGCCCTGGAGGGGCTGCACTATGTCAACGCAGCACGCGAAATCATGGGCATGCCCGCGGGCCCAGAGCTTCCGGAACTGGAAGGCCAGCGTCGCGCGGGCCGGGTGACCGAAGAGCGAACGATCCGCCAGGAAGACGGCACCACCGTCACCGCATCCCCGTACGCTTCTGAGCGCACCCCAAACTACTACCCTGGCGGCGTTGTCGCCGGCCGCCCAGTACCGGCCGGCTGGTACTCCACCGCCTGGTGGGCGCCAGCGATGATGACTGGCATGTGGGCTGCAAGTTCGATGATGTTCTACTCCGCGATGTTCGCAGGTATGGCCGGCACGCCATCGCCTGAGGCCTTCGCAGCGGGTGACTTCGGGGACGCCGGCGCAGGCGACTTCGGCGATATGGGAGATGCTGGAGACATCGGCGATGCCGGGGAGATGGGCGATATGGGCGACGCCGGCGGCGAGGGCCTGTTCGGTGACGGCGGCCTCTTTGGGGATGGCGGCGGCTTCGACTTCGGGGGATTTGACTTTTAGTCCAGGCCAGTGCGCTAGAATGCCTACCGTTTAGCACCCCACCGTATAAGGAGCGTTTCGTGAATATTGCAGTGTTGCTCAAGGAAGTCCCGGATACGTACGGCGACCGCGACCTGAATCTGGAAACCGGCCTGACCGATCGCTCCGGTGATGTCGTCGCTGACGAGGTCTGCGAACGCGCCGTCGAAGCCGCGATGCGACTCAAGGAGGCCCGCGGCGACGAGGAAACCATCGTCGACCTCATTACGGTAGGGCCAGAAACAGCGCATGCCAGCGTGCGCAAGGGCATTGCGATGGGCGCGGATGATGCCTACATCATTGCCGACGACGCGCTCCTCGGCGCGGACGTGACACTGACGGCAGAAGTGCTCGCGGCGGCGCTGCGCAACAAGGACTACGACCTGGTTGTGCTCGGTACCGCGTCCTCTGACGGCGGTGGCGGCGTCATGGCTGGGCTGCTCGCAGAGATGCTCGGCTGGCCCGCCATCGCCAACGCGACCGAGGTCACGCTCAACAACGACATGGTGACTGCGACGCAGGTCAGCGATCACGCCACGCTCACCCTGGAGGCGCAGCTCCCGGCGCTGGTCGCGGTCTCGGACGAGTACCCGGATGCCCGCTTCCCGAACTTCAAGGGTCTGATGGCGGCGAAGAAGAAGGAACTGCACACGCTGACGCTGGCGGAGCTCGGTGTCGACGCGGCGGATTTTGCACGGCCGCGGGCGATCATGGTGGACGTCGAAAAGCGTCCTGCGCGTGAGCGTGGCGAGATCATTGACTACGGCCCGAACGCTGTGGGCCAGCTGGTCGACTTCCTTGCAGAGAAGCACTACATCTAACCCGCCGAACGAAGGATACTGACATGGCAACCTCTCCCCGCACAGTTTTGGTCGTGCTCGATGCGACGCACGACGACCAGCTCGACTCCACCGCCGCCGAACTCATCGGCGCAGCCGCGCCTCTGGGTACCCCGGTGGTGCTGACCACCAACCCAGCACACGCCGAAGCGCTCGGCGAGCTCGGCGCAGCCGTGGTGCTGACCACTAACGTTGACGCGCAGCAGCAGGCAGTCCCACTTGTCGACGCCGCCGAGGCCGCGTTCAACGCCATCGACCCGGCAGCCGTGATCCTCGCCCACTCCGTCCGCGGCCGCGACGTCGCGTCGCGCCTGGCCGTGCGCAAGGGCAAGGCCCTGCTCACCGACGCGATTGATGTCCGCCGAGACGACCAGGGCATTGTGACGGACCACGAGAACTACGGCGGCGCCTACACCGCAACCGCTGCAGCGACCCACTCGGCGCCAATTATTACGGTGCGCATCGGCGCGATCGATCGCCGCGCGGATGCGACGACGCCCGAGGTCCACGAGTTGGATGTCACCGCCTCCGGGATGCGCGCCGCGACGGTGACTTCGGTGACCCCGGTGGTGCGCACCTCGACGCGCCCGGAGCTGCTCACCGCAGATCGCGTGGTTGCAGGAGGCGTTGCTTTGGGTGACGCGGACATGTTCGAGCAGCTCGTGGGCGGGCTTGCCGACGAGCTCGGCGCCGCAGTCGGCGCGACCCGCTCCGCTGCGGACGAGGACCAAATCAGCCACGACGCCCAGATTGGGCAGACCGGCATCGTGGTCAGCCCGAAGCTCTACATCGGCATCGGCATTTCCGGCGCTGTGCAGCACCTCGTGGGCATGCAGACAGCGGACACCATCATCGCGATCAACAACGATGAGGACGCTCCGCTGTTCGATATCGCGGACTTCGGCATCATTGGCGATCTCTTCGACGTGGTGCCGGAACTCATCGAGCAGATCGCAGCTCGCCGCGGCACGGAGGCGTCCGAGTAATGCAGGTGCACCTTCGTCGTGGCCTGCCCCGCGTAGCGAGCGGCCAGCCGTGGCCACCAGTTGATGAGGTCGCGCTCGAACCCGACCCGGCCGTAACCGGTGATCTGGTCGGCGCTCAAGCGGCTCCGGCCCCAGCACAACCCGAAGGCCTATCGACGTCCCTCCGTCGCGGCCTGCCTCGTATCCCGAGCGGCCAGCCATGGCCTCCTACCGACTCGGTCACAGTCGCTACGGACCCTGCCGTGCAGCAGGTGCTCCCAGCGGCTGCAGAGCAACCAGCTGGCCCGCTCACCACGGTCGCCGTGCGTCAGGGCCTTCCGCGTACTACCGGGGCTGGCCCGTTCCCGCCTGTCGCCAGTGTCGACATCCCAGAGGACCCCGCTGTGGCGGTTCCTCCGCTTTACGGCGCAGCGGCGCAGACTGCAGAACAGGCACCGGAACAGGTACCGGCAGTCGAGTCCACGCCGGAGCCGGCACAGCCCGAGCGGCCGGAGCCGGCGGCACAGCCCGTGCCTGCGCCGACTCAAACTCCATCGCGTCGCTGGTGGGCGTACGGTGGCGTCGCGCTGCTCGCTGCGGTCGTAGTCGCGGTCCTGGTGGCGCGCTGGTTCGTCAGCACCCCGACGGGCAGCAGCTTCATCGAGCGCTACACCGGCCAGCAGCCCCTGCCGGAAGGCGCACCTGTTGGGCTGCCCGCATGGTTGGGGTGGTCGCACTTCTTCAACATGCTGTTCATGGCGCTCATCATCAAGACTGGTATGACCGTGCGCCACGAGCGCAAACCCGAGGCGTATTGGGCGCCGCGCACAAACCCCAAGAAGAAGATTTCTCTTACCCTGTGGCTGCACCTCACTATTGACGTGCTGTGGGTGGCGCTCGGCGTGGCGTTCTACATCGTCCTGTTCGCCACTGGCCAGTGGATGCGAATCGTGCCCACGAGCTGGGAGGTCATCCCGCAAGCGGTCTCCGCGGGGATCCAGTACCTCAGCCTGGACTGGCCGACGGAGAACCCGTGGGTGCACTACAACGCGCTGCAGGAGCTGTCGTACTTTGCGGTGGTGTTCATCGCTGCCCCGCTGGCGATCCTCTCCGGCGCTCGCATGAGCGAGTGGTGGCCGAAGTCCTGGTCCTTCTTCTCGCTGAAGGCTGCACGCGCTATTCACTTCCCCACCATGCTGTTCTTCGTCCTGTTCACCGTGGTACACGTCTTCCTGGTGCTCACCACGGGTCTGCGCAGGAACATGAACGCGATGTTCGCTGCCTCCGGCGACGTCGACCCAGACGTGTACGGTACGAGCTGGACTGGCGTCATCGTGTTCCTCGTTGCGGCAGCCGTGATCGCGGTGGTGTGCAGGCTGGCTCGCCCCGCACTGGTAGCCCCGGTGGCGCAAGCGACTGGCAAGGTGACAAGCCGCTAAAGTAAAGCGCATGGTACCCATGTTTGCGCTTCACGACGGCACATCAATCCCCCAGCTCGGCTACGGCCTCCACCGCGTAGATCCGCAGGAGGCCGAGCGGTTGGTCAGCGAAGCGCTGGAGGCAGGTTACAGACACTTCGACACCGCCCACATTTATGGGAACGAAGAGGGCGTCGGCAAGGCAATCGCGAAGTCGGGGATCCCGCGCGAGGAGCTGTACATCACCACGAAGCTGTGGAACAACCGCCACCACGATGCCCCGGCGGCGCTCGAGGAGTCACTGGAGAAACTCGGGCTTGACCACGTGGATCTTTACCTCATTCACTGGCCTCTGCCCGGACAGGGCGCATACGTGGATGCGTGGAAATCCCTCATTGGACTCCGCGAGGCTAAACTCACGACCTCCATCGGCGTCTCAAACTTCCTGCCAGAGCACATTGAGCAGATTGAGATGCACACCGACGTCACCCCCGTGGTCAACCAGGTTGAGCTGCACCCGCTGTTCCAGAACTGGAAAGAGCTCGACGCGATGCGTGTGCACAATATCGCAATCGAGGGCTGGGCTCCGCTCGGTGGCGGCGCCTACGACCTCACGGACTTCCCCGAAATTACTGACGCCGCCGAGGCACACGGCAAAACGCCAGCGCAGGTGGTGCTGCGCTGGCATCTACAAAACGACGTGATCGTGTTCCCCAAAACCACGTCCGCGGAGCGCATGCGTGAAAACATGGACATTTTCGACTTCACGCTCAGCCCCGAAGAAATGTCCGCCATCGTCGCGCTCGACGAGGAGGAGTTTGGGCGCCACGGCCCGCACCCCGCGGACTACGAAGAACTGGGCTAGATAGCCGGGGCTTCGCCCGTCTCCTCGTACTTGGACAGGATGTCGATGCGGCGCTGGTGGCGCTCCTCGTTGCTCCACTCCTGACCAATGAACGCGTCGACGATCTTCAGCGCTTCTTCCTCGGTGTGCATGCGCCCACCGATACCGATGAGCTGCGCGTTGTTGTGCTCGCGTGCCAGGCGCGCGGTCTCCTCAGACCACGCCAAGGCGCAGCGAGCGCCCTTCACCTTGTTCGCGGCGATCTGCTCACCATTGCCAGAGCCGCCCAGCACGATGCCGAGGGAGCCTTCGTCCGCTACCGTCCGCTCAGCTGCGGCGATGCAGAACGCTGGGTAGTCGTCGAGGGCGTCATACTCGTGCGCACCACAGTCGATGACTTCATGGCCCTGCTTTTCCAGGTGGGCCTTAATCTGATTCTTTCGTTCGAAACCGGCATGATCTGCCCCAAGGTAAATTCGCATGCGCTCTACCCTACCTTCCTGCTAGCTCACCTGCGGCGGTTCCGTGCGGGAACGCTTCAGTTCGAAGAAGTAGGGGTATTCGCTCAGTGCCAGGGAGGCGTCGAAAAGCTTGCCTGCCTCCTCACCCGTTGGGACGCGGGTGATGACCGGCCCAAAGAATGCGGTGTCTCCTAGCTTGACCACCGGGGTGCCCACCTCGTCACCGACGGCGTCCATCGCACCCTGGTGGTAGGTGCCAAGCAGCTCGTCCATCTCGTTCGTGTTGGCAAGGTCGGCGTAGCTGGCGTCGAGACCTACCTCTTCGAGTGCTGCCGCGATGATCTCGTCGTAGGCGCCGTAGCCCTTTTTGCCGCCCTGCTCCCCGGCGTGAATGGCGGTGCCCATCGCGGTGTAGAGCGCGTCGATCTTCTCTGGGTGGTCGCGCTTCACCGCTGCGAACACGCGCGCGGGACCCCAGTTAGCCTCCATCATCTTGGCGTAGTCGGCGGGGATGTCACGGCCGTCGTTAAGAATGGACAGTGACATCGGCACCCACTCGACCGTGATGTCGCGGACCTTTTCTACTTCCTTCATCCAGCGCGAAGTGAGCCAGCAAAATGGGCAGCTTACGTCGAACCAAAAGGTAACTGGTGCAGTCACAGAATCATTCCTCCATTTGTTCCGGAAATTATGCAGCCACCATAGCGAAAAACACACAGGTACGGCGAGTATGTTGGAGGACATGAAGACAAACCTCAAGCGCAGCGACGCACAATTTCGCGCACAACTTATCTCAGATGTCCATTACGATATTGCGCTCGATGTCAACGGAGCAGAGCAGTTCACGTCGACCACCACGGTCACGTTCCGCTCGGGCGCAGGCGAGACCTTCTTCGACCTGGTCGCCGACGAGTTCTCCGCAACGCTCGACGGCCGCCCCGTCGACGGCCGCACCCTCACGCTCACCGAGGGCGAGCACACCTTAGTTGTCGACGCCACCATTACCTACAACCACACCGGAGAAGGCCTGCACAAGTTCGTCGACCCGGTGGACAACAAAGATTACCTCTACACCCAGTTCGAACCCGCGATGGCGATGAAGGTGTTTGCTTGCTTCGACCAGCCGGACATCAAGGCCACGTATAAGATTGCCGTCGACGCGCCAGAGGCCTACACGGTCGTACTCAACGAGGAGGCGACCCATGAGGGCAACGTGTGGTCCTGCACCATTGATTACCCACTGTCGACGTACCTGGTGGCAATCTGCGCCGGCGAGTACGAGTTCGTCGAAGACGAGTACGTCGACGATCTGAAGCGTATCCCGCTTCGCATCTTTGCCCGCGCCTCACTCATGGAGCACCTCGACGCGGAACGCTTGTTCCGCCAGACGAAAGACGGCTTCGCGTACTACCACAAGAATTTTGCGATTGCGTACCCGTTCGGCAAGTACGACCAGATTTTCTGCCCCGAGTACAACATGGGCGCAATGGAGAACGCCGGCGCGGTGACGTTCCGCGATGAGTACGTCTTTACTTCCGAGCCAACCCCGTATCGCCTCGAGCGCCGCAACGACACGATCCTGCACGAGATGGCGCACATGTGGTTCGGCGACCTCGTCACGATGCAGTGGTGGGACGACTTGTGGCTCAACGAGTCCTTCGCAACCTGGTCCGCAGCCATTGCCCAGACCGAGATCGGCGAGTACCCGAATGCGTGGACGACGTTCGCGGCCGTCGAGAAGGCATGGGCCTACCAGCAAGATCAGCTACCGACGACCCACCCAATCGCCGCTGACGCCCCGGACATCGAGACCGCCGAGCAGAACTTCGACGGGATCACCTACGCCAAGGGCGCGTCCGTGCTGAAGCAGCTGCAGGCATACGTTGGCCGCGACGAGTTCTTCGCGGGCGTGCGCGATCACTTCAACAACCATAAGTTCAGCAACGCTACCTTCGACGACCTGCTGGGCGCGTTGGAGAAGTCGTCGGGCCGCGATTTGAGCGAGTGGTCCCAGCAGTGGCTGCGCACCACTGGTGTGTCCACCCTTCGCCCCGAAATCACTGAGGATTCCTTCGCAGTCGTGCAGGAATCCGACGTCATGCGCACCCACCGTGTCGGAATCGGCTTGTACAAGTTGGACGGCGACAAGGTCGTGCGCACCCACCACGTGAAGGTGGACATCGAGGGGGCTCGCACTGAGGTTCCCGAGCTCGCCGGCATCGACCACGACCTCGCGCTGGTCAACGACGAGGACCTCACGTACTGCAAGATGCGCCTCACGCCGGAACACACTGAGTTCGTTCTGGAGCACATCGGGCAGATCGAGGACCCGCTTGCGCGCACCCTGTGCTGGTCATCCCTGTGGGAGGCCGTCCGCGACACGCTGCTTCCGGCTCGCAAGTTCGTGATGGCCGTGGCAAACTTCAGCCGCCTCGAAGACCAGCCGAGTGTGCAGGAGCGCCTCCTCGCGCAGGCGACGCTGGCGGTCAAGCAGTACGTGGCATGGTCCTGGCAGCGCACCGGCTTCTACATGCTCAGCGAGGCATTCCGCGGCCAGGAGCCTGCAGGTATCTACCAGCGCGCGCTCGCCCGCCTGCAGCCTTCGAAGCAGAACACGACGTACTTCCACGAACTCCTACAGTCGCTGGATAACCAGGAGATTCGCTGGCTCGTGCTCACGAACCTTGTCGCAGGCGGCGCCATGCTGGCCAAGACCGCCAAGAACGAGGAGGATCCGTCCTCCGAGGGTGCGCTGTCGCGCCTGCGCATCGACGCCGTCACGAACAAACAGTGGGCGTGGGATGAGATCGTCAGCGGTACACGCACAAACCTTGAGGTGCGCTTCCTTATCGACGGCCTCACCTTCACCTCCGAAGGCATGGACGGCTTGGCCGAGCGCTACTTCGAGATCGCGCCAGAGCTGTGGGACAAACTGACCAACGAGATGGCTCAGAACACGCTCGAGGGCCTGTTCCCGCTGTGGGATATTTCGATTGCTACAGTCGAGCGCGCCGAGGCGCTCCTTGCGCGGGAGGACATTCCGGCGGGCCTGCGCCGCATCGTTTCGGAGGGTAAGGCCCGCGTGGAGCGCGCGCTGCGCAACCGTGTTGGTGACGCAGGCGCGGAAGGCGCAGCGAAAACGCTGCGCTAGAGGCTAGAGCTCCTCGACGATGCGGATCTGCGCCGCATCCGTGCGAGCCACGATAGAGGCGAACATGACCAGCGTGTCACCCTCAAAGAGCTTGCGCGTGATGCGGTGCACCGGGGTGTTCGCCGCCAAGGAGAGGCTCTCGCGCTCCTTATCGGTCGGGTTGGCCGGGAACAGGATGTCCTCGCGGCGCAGGTGAGGAGTCACGCCACCCAGGTCGGTACGCTGGCCACATGCGTAGTCGTCGGAGCTACGGCTGTACTTGGACTCATAACCGGGGCGAACGTACGTGGTTTCAGCGAACACCGGGTTACCGTTGGCAAAGTGAACGAGCTCGCTGGTGAGCAACTTATCGCGGGAGTCTACGCCGAATGCAGAGACGACGATCTGCGGTGCGGGCGCAGCGGTCTCCGAAATCAGTTCGGAAGAGACGTCCAGACCATGCGCGATAAGCTGCTCCGTCAGCGATACCTTGCCCGTCAAGTCGATGATCGGAGGCAGCGCGCGAACGAATGTGCCACCGGTGCGGCCACGCTTACGCTCAATAATTCCTTCGAGCTGCAATAGGTCCAGTGCATGGCGCACGGTCATGCGTGCCACCCCGTACATGTCTACAAGTTCGCGTTCTGGCGGTAGCTTGTCGCCGGGTTCGAGCTCGCGCGATTCGATCTGGCTCCGCAGAGCATCAGCAATCGCTACATACGCTGGCTTTTTCGCCATAAATTCCTCCTATTTTTGCGGCTACGTTTAGGTTCACTGCCGCCCGCCCATAACTCCAGGTGTGACGCCAAAAGGTACAACACCAAAATCTCAGTTGTTTCTAATATAGTTCATTGGACCATAAAAGTACCTAACAATAAATTTGAACAAAGTGCGCGACACTTGACACGTCCATAAATTGCAAAGTCATACTTTCAGTTGAACCCTATCGACGTGCCAAATTCAGGAATCTCCAACGCCAATTACAACATCGCCCAAGCCACGGCCAATACCCCCATTTGCGGTAACCCGGGTGCTCGACGGCTGCTCGAGACGTAGCGCGTAAACTAGAGCACAATGTTTTCTCTTACGCAGTTTTCTCCATCAGTCTTAGCCAAATCCGTGAGCGTTCCAGATGTCGACGAAGCCGTCGACTCCGTCACCTCGTGGTGGAATGACCCCGCCACGCGAGACATCTTTGTGACCCGCCCCCTGTGGATCCTGGTCATCCTGGCCATTGCCCTTGTGTTGCACATCGTGGTGCGCAGAATCATTACGAAGGCCGCGAACAACGCCATCAACTCCTCCAGCGCGGCTCTCCCCTTCCGCCGCCGCGCTGGCGCCGTGAAACCCGACACTGCGCATTCGCGCTCGCGGGAGCAGCGCCGCCAGCAGCGCATCCTCACGCTGGCGAACGTAGGACGCTCCGCGGCAGCAATTGTGATTTGGGTGTGGGCGGTCCTCGCGGTGCTCGACCAACTCGGGGTCAACGTCGCCCCGCTCGTGGCCTCTGCGGGCGTCGTCGGCGTCGCCCTCGGCTTCGGCGCGCAGTCCCTTGTGAAAGACTTCCTCAGCGGCATCTTCATGTTGCTGGAAAACCAGTACGGTGTCGGTGACGTCATCGCGGTCAACGACATTGAGGGCACTGTAGAGCACGTCACGATGCGCATCACCACCGTCCGCGATATTGACGGCACCCTCTGGTACGTCCGAAACGGTAACATCGATCTGCTTGGCAACCAGAGCGACGTCTTCTCCGTTGCCCGCCTCGAGATCCCTGTTTCCATCCAGGCTGATCCGGAGCAGGCAGCCAGCGTCGTCGAGGCCGCAATGCAGGACGCAGTGACGCGCCCCGAGATCAAGGACAAACTCGTCGGTGAGGCCACCATGCTGGGCATTTCCAAGTTCGACCCGGAGTGCGCAACCCTGCGCGTGATGGTCAATACGCTGCCTGGCGAGCAGTGGGGCGTCTCCCGTTTCATGACCGCGGTCATCCTCGAGGCGCTTCACACGCACGGCGTGCCGCTGCCTGGCACGGAGCCGACCTACATCCGACACCTGGACCGCACCCCTGGAGGCGAGAACAACGATGCAGATCAGCAATAGCAACGAGGCACAGCAAACGCTCTACGAAGCCGTCGGCGGCGAGGAGTTCTTCCACACGCTCGTGCACCGCTTCTACGCCCAGGTCAAAGAAGATGACCTCATCGGCCCCATGTACCCCGACGAGGACTGGGAAGGCGCCGAATCCCGCTTGCGTTGGTTCCTCACCCAATACTGGGGCGGGCCACGCACCTACCAGGAGCGCCGTGGCAACCCAATGCTGCGCCGCCGCCACTTCCCGTTTGCAATCGGGGAGGCTGAGGCGGACCGCTGGCTCGAGCTGATGGGCAAGGCAATGGCCGAGTTTGACGACGCCACCCTGCCCCAGCCCTACCGCGCCGCCATGTGGAATCACATGCAGCGAGTCGCGTACATGATGATCAACCAGGGCCCGCGGTCATACGAATAGGCTCAGCGACTTGCTGTGGTAGACGGTGCCGAAGGGGGCGTCGATACGCACCCACCTGCCTGCGCTCGAAACCCGCAGGTAGCGAGGCACTTCGACCGGGGCTTCGAACCCCGGAATGAGCCCAAGCGAGGTGCAGGTAAACACCGCACGCATGGGTATTTCAAGTTTCGGGCCGCGGTCGTCCGCGTCGACGGTGATGACCACGGCGTCGAGAAGTGAAACCGGCGGGCCGAGCGGGCCCGCGAACTGACGCGTGAGGTTGCGGCCTTCGTCGGCAAGCTGGCGCGCTGTAGAAATCGGCACCTCTTCGCGCAGCGTAAATCCCTCCGCCGGTGGCAGTGCCCCGGGCCAGTTCTGATCCTGCGCCGCGCCAAGTGTTCCCGGCGCCGTATCGAGTGCCTCGAGAACCCGGCGCGCAGGCACCACCGCGCCGTCGCGGGAGACGGTACCCCGGACCCGGCGCGAGACGACGCAGTCGAACGGGGTGGTGACGAAGACGTCGACATCGTGTTCCCCGACTCGTTGGAACCGCGCGTAGGCGTCATCCTGGAGTGCGAGGGCGCGCTGCAGCAAGGCGCGCAGTCCGCGCTCCCCCTGCTCAACAGTCAGCGTTTCGGTGGTAGCCACCTATGCCTGCCCCAGCTCGTCGTCTCCGTCGAGCGTTGTGTAGGCGCGGGCAAGGATGCCGAGCTCCTGCGAGGTGATTGCTCGCGGGGTCGCCGTCCGCTTATCCACGGTGACCTGCACGCAATCAATCACGCAACAGACGCTGCCTTGTGCGTCCTTGATCTCCTGACGCGTCGTAAACGACGTGTTGCCGAGGTGGATCACCTGCGTATCAACGGTCACTGCCTGCGTGTTCGGCAGCACCGGGCGAACGTAGTCCGCTTCGATGCGCCGAACGAACACCACAAACTCGTACCCCTGAGACTCGAAGAACTCCTGGGCAAACGCGAGTCGTGCCTGCTGAGCGATCTCGATGTAAGCCGAGTTTGTCACATGGCCGTACCGGTCAAAATCGTTCCACCTCAGCGAGATGGAGTGCGTGTGAATCCTGCCGCGCATATTCTGTTCCGACATAGCCAATTCCTACCTTTTCCGCTGTTAGCGGCTGAGCTTGCGGTGGGTGACGCGCGACGGCTTCGCCGCTTCCTCACCGAGGCGCTCAACCTTGTTCTTCTCGTAGTCGCCGAAGTTGCCCTCGAACCAGTACCACTTGCCTTCCTCAACGTTGCCTTCCCAGGCGAGGATGTGGGTACAGGTGCGGTCCAGGAACCAGCGGTCGTGCGAAATCACAACAGCGCAACCTGGGAACTTTTGCAGCGCATTCTCAAGCGAGCCAAGGGTTTCGACGTCCAAGTCGTTGGTCGGCTCGTCGAGCAGGATCAGGTTGCCGCCCTGCTTCAGCGTCAGCGCCAGGTTCAGGCGGTTACGCTCACCACCGGAGAGCACCTTGGACGGCTTCTGCTGGTCAGCGCCCTTGAAACCGAACGCCGAGAGGTAGGCCCGCGACGGCATTTCGTTCTGGCCGACCACGATGTAGTCGAGGCCGTCCGAGACTACTTCCCACACCGTCTTTTCCGGGTCGATGTTTTCGCGGTTCTGGTCGACGTAGGACAGCTTCACGGTCTCACCGACCACGACGGTGCCTGCGTCTGGCTCTTCCAGCCCAACGATGGTCTTGAACAGGGTGGACTTACCCACACCGTTCGGGCCGATCACGCCCACGATGCCGTTGCGCGGCAGCGTGAAGGACAGGTCCTTGATCAGGACGCGGCCGTCGAAGCCCTTGTCCAGGTGCTCGACCTCGACGACCTTGTTGCCCAGGCGTGGAGGCGTCGGGATCTGGATTTCTTCGAAGTCCAGCTTCTTGTACTGCTCTGCCTCGGCAGCCATTTCCTCGTAGCGTTCCAGACGCGCTTTGTTCTTCGCCTGGCGCGCCTTCGGCGAGGATCGTACCCACTCGAGCTCGTTCTTCAGACGCTTCTGCAGTTTCTGGTCCTTCTTGCCAGCAACCTCGAGGCGCTCGGCCTTCTTCTCCAGGTAGGTGGAGTAGTTGCCCTCGTATGGGTAGAGCTTGCCGCGGTCGACCTCACAGATCCACTCGGCAACGTTGTCCAGGAAGTAGCGGTCGTGGGTAATTGCCAGGACGGCGCCCGGGTAGTTCTGCAGGTGCTTCTCCAGCCACAGGACGGACTCGGCGTCCAGGTGGTTCGTTGGCTCGTCGAGCAGTAGCAGGTCCGGTTCGGACAGCAGCAGCTTCGCCAGCGCGACGCGGCGGCGCTCACCACCGGAAAGCTTGGTCACCGGGCTATCGGATGGCGGGCAGCGCAGTGCTTCCATCGCCTGCTCAATCTTGGAATCGACCTCCCAGGCGTCAGCGGCGTCGAGCTCCTCCTGGAGCTTGCCCATTTCTTCCATGAGCTCGTCGGTGTAGTTCGTCGCCATCTCTTCAGCGATTTCTTCGAAGCGCTGCTTCTTATCGAAGATGTCGCCGAGGCCCTCTTCGACGTTCTCGCGAACGGTCTTTTCCTCGTTCAGCGGTGGCTCCTGCAGGAGGATGCCGACCGTTGCGCCGGGATCCAGGAATGCTTCGCCGTTGTTTGGCTGGTCAATCCCCGCCATGATCTTGAGTAGCGAGGACTTACCTGCGCCGTTTGGCCCAACGACACCAATCTTGGCGCCGGGATAAAAGGCCATGGTGACATTGTCCAAAATGACCTTGTCACCGATGGCCCTGCGAACGTTTTTCATCGTGTAGATGAACTCAGCCACGTAAAAACCCCTTTAACTGAAGCGGACATACATCGTTTCACAGGGTACATCAGCGAAAGGTGAACGTGCGCTTCCCCGGCGCCGAGCGGGAGCGCAACCGCGGGCGTCAGAACGGCGCGGGGCCGTCGTCACTTTCGCCGCTGCCAGCACCCACAGCTACCGGCTCGAGTTCAGGCGACTGCGGTTGTGGTTCCGTAGCCGCCGCCGAGTCCGACGCCTGCATCTTCATTTGCTCGAAGTAGAACTCGCGCTCCTCTTCCGTCATGAAGTCGACCGCCGTCTTGATCTTCACCGCGGGCTGACCCTCGAGTGTGTGGCCGTTCTCGGTGATCTTCCAGGAGGAGATCTGGTGCATGCCGAGCTCGAACGCGACCTTGTCGGCTTTCAGCACGGTGCGGTACCGGTTGAGTTTCTCGCCCGCGTCGTTAGTTTCTACCCAGGTCTCCGTGACCAACCGGCCGGAGACCATCACCGGCGCGCCACGGAACAGTGAGGTGCGCGCGTTGATGGCGAGCTGGTTCCAACACTCGACGTCGATGTAGAGCTGGTCCGTGTCCTCCCAAATGTCGCGGCCTTGGTTGTCCTGCTCGCCCGTGCGCCGCCTGCGGGAGGACGCGATGCGCATCTTGCACACCGAGTTTCCCGACGCCGGGAACCACTTAAAGTACGGTGCTGCCGTCAAGTTTCCGCATACGGTGACGTTCATCTGGCTCATTGTTGTGTCCTTTCAATTGTTTGCTGAACTGGTACAACTCGGAGCTTTCCAGTGCAGAAACAGAAAAGAAAGGATGCGGCCTTGCAGCCTGTGGATTGATTTTTGGAATTCCACAGATCCCAGGGAATCGTCGATTAGCCCTTGTGCTGCGGGGTATCCGACGTGTACTGTGCGAGCATTTCGTTGTAGGCGCGCCACTCGGCGTCGTCAGTCTCGTCCGCGATGCGGTCGACCTCCGCGGTTTCTGCGCGGTCCTCGCGCCACCACAGGATGAACAGCACACCGAACACGATGACCAGCGGGAACGAGCCCGACGCCCAGGCGATACCGCCGCCCACCTTCTGGTCCGCCAGCAGATCCGGGTCCCACGGCAGCAGCAGCGAGCGGTAGAACTCCTCGCCCATCACGGTGTTGAGCTGCATGAGGTACACGCCCATAAAGAGGTGCACTGGCATGGAGATCCACAGCCACAGCAGACGCGTCTTCGCCGTCACGCGCCCCTCGATGTAGTCCGGGCCGATGAGCTCCCAGAAGTAAAAGTAGCCCGACACCAGGAACACCGCGTTCATGATGACGTGGCCGGCGTGCTCCGAAATCATCAGTTCGTAGAGATCAGTGAACACGTACATGACGTAGAAGAACACCAGGAACTGCACCGCGGACACCGGCGGGTACGTCACGATGCGCAGGAACTTACTGCGCTGGAAGGACTGCGCCCACAGCCGGGGGTTGAACTCGCCGGACGGGTAGGCGTCGATAATGAGCGACAGCGGCGCGCCCAGCACGAGGAACACCGGCACCCCCATCGACAGAATCATGTGGACCGTCATGTGCGCCGAGTAGGAGGCTGGCATGTGCAGCCCAATGCCGGAGCACATCGTGACTACGACGGTCGCGCAACCCAGCAGCCACCACGCCGTGCGCCCCTTCGACCATCCGCTCACCCGGCGCGTCAGGTGCAGGTAGTAGACGGCCAGCAGGATCGCGATCACGCTGTAGAGCAGCTCGAAACGCCACAGCCCGACCCAGTTCGACCAGGTCAGTGGGTCCTCGAGGTTGTAGCCCATCTGGATCTGCATCGGGGTGAGGTTCGGGTCCCGCGGCGGTGGCGGCGGAGTGCGCCCGAGCGTCACCGCTAGGCCGGTCACAGCGGCCATCACCAGCACTTCCACCGCGCCGAGCCGTACGAACGCTCTGCGTTGCGACGGCCCCTCCGCCTCAAGCGCCGGAATCGTGCGCTCGCGGTGCGCATACCCCATAAAGCCAAGCACCAGGATGCCGACCAGCTTGCCCACCAGCACCCAGCCGTAGGCGTAGCGGGTGATGTCGTCCAGGTGCACGCGGATCGCGCCGTTAATCACGCCCGACACCGCCATCGCTACGAACGCGAACAGCGCGATGCGCGAATATCTGCGCACCGCTGGCGCCAAGTTCGGCCCCAACCTGAAACCGTGCGCCACCAGCGCCATCAGGGCACCAACCCACACCAGCAGGAATACCAGGTGCCAGATGAAGGAGTTCGTGCCGAAGTCGTGATCGCCACCGGTCGCGGAGTGACCAGTCAGCGCCAGCGGCATAATCGCCAACAACGAGCCGATGAACAAAGCCACTTGCGACCACCAGCACGACACCCGGTACCCCGCCACGGCCACACACGCCGCGATTGCCGCGACAATCAGCCAGACGCGGGCGTCAGCAACCTTGTCCAGCGCCAGGGCCCAGGCGTCGACCTCAAACATCACGGTGCTCAGCGGCTGGCCTGAGACGTCGGAAAGCACCAGCGGCACCATCACCACACCGATCAGCGCCAACCCCGCGGATGATGCCGCCCCCGTCCGCGACGCAATCACCCCATCAACGGTCAGGCGCGCGCCGTTGAGGTCAGAGCCCGTCTGCTTCGGCGGCAGCAACCACGCAGAAAAGAGGAAGGACCCGGCAGCCAGCGCGGCCAGCACCCACGCTGCGCCCCGCAGCGCCGGCAGACCGAACGTCGTCAACGCCCCCGGATCCGGAATGCCCAACGCCGCGAGCGAGGCGCCCGCGAACATCTCCGAAATCACCCCGGCGATGAGCGCCGCGACGAGCCCCGCCGCAAGATACAACGGAAACGCCGCTTTCACCGCCGACTTTGAGGCAACCTGCGCATTTGACATGCTCACTACCCTACGTTCGAAATCTGCCTGTTCCCAAGTTTTTCGACGCCTACTTCTCCACCTCCACGTCACAAGTGTGAGCAATAGCTTCCTGCTCTGCCCCACCAGGACTCTGACCTGTCGGGGACAGTTCACTTAAAAGAACGCTGCCATCCACCGTTCGCCGATTCCGCCCCGCGGACACTCGGCTTGCCACAGTCTGTCCGCGGCGCCCCTCCTACCTGGCGGATTGAGCAGAACCAACCATTTACCCTGTCCGCCCCGCGGACACTCGGACTGCGTTCTGCTGTCCGCCTCGCGGACACTCACCCGATGATGTCTCAACCCGGAGAAACTGTCCGCCCCGCGGACACTCGGCTTGCCACAGCCTGTCCGCGGCGCCCCTCCCACCTCGCGGATTGAGCAGAACCAACCACTTACCCTGTCCGCCGCGCGGACACGCGGGCTGCGTTCTGCTTTCCGCCCCGCGGACACTCACCCGATGATGCCTCAACCCGGAAAAACTGTCCGCCCCGCGGACAACCGGCATGCCACACCCTGTCCGCGGCGCCCCTCCTACCTGGCGGATTGAGCAGAACCAACCATTTACCCTGTCCGCCCCGCGGACAACAAACCAGCGCTAAAGCAACGGTCGCGCAAAAACACCGAGCTGGTTTTATGGCTCCGATTCAGCAGCGCGGCGCTGACGCTGTAGCTTCCCGTGTGCACGGGCGATGCGGTAGAAAGTCCGCAAGCTCGCGAGCTGCAACCCGCTGTCTTGCGCCTTCTGATAGATGGCGTCCGCGCTCAGGTCGGGGTGGGCGTCGAAAAGATCGAGAATCTGTTGTACGTCTGAGTCTGGAATACGTTTGATATTTCGTTCCCGGTGCGGGATCGGATTTTCCTTTTTGGGCCTCGGGTTGGCCTGGTAGTAGCGCCTCGAGCGCGAGATCCTCAAAATTTCACACGCACGGCGCATGGAGTGGCCGACGCTCATGAGCAGATCCAGGAACTCATTTTCTTGACGTACGCCCTCCTCGTACCGCTTCGTTTCCTCGGGACTTAGGATTTTTCCGCCGCGTCGGAGGTCTCGCCATTCTTCCTTGGCAGAGACCCCATAGCTTTTCCCAGGACATCGCTGGTGTCCTTCCAAAGCTTTACCTCTTTGCGCAGTCGAGCATTTTCTCGTTTCAGCGCCTCGTATTCTTTGCGTGGCATCGTTACTTCGTCGTTGCTCATGGTTTTCCTTTCGCTTGGGGCATAGCCAAGATACTGCCACACAGTTAAGGGCAAACCCCCAGGCGCTACGCTGTAGTGCATGGACACACGTGATCGGGATGCGTTGACGGCTGCCAAGTTGTATTACCGCTCGGAGCTGAGTCAGGCGGAGGTTGCTGCGGAGATGGGCTGCTCCCGTCCTACGGTGGCGAAGCTTCTGCAGCACGCGAAGGACCGTGGCTACGTCACCATCGAAGTACACGACCCGCAGGAGGCGGACGAGATCCTGATCGAGGATCTCACCTCCCGGTACGCGCTGGAGGGTGTGCGGATTGTTCACCCGGCGAACCCATCTGCAGCGATCATGGAGGATCTTGGGGTAGCGGGCGCGCGCTACCTGGAGTCGATGCCGTTGGATGGCCTTTCGGTGGGGGTGTCCTGGGGAAAAACGCTGCTCAACATTGCGCGGAATCTACGACCGACGAACATGCGGGCGCGCCAGATTGTGCAGTTGAAAGGTGGGTCGTCGCGTTCCAACCTGGCCACGAATGACTTTGAGACGATCACCGGTTTCTGCACCGCGTTCAACGCGCCCGCGTTAACGCTCCCGCTGCCTGTCATTTTTGAGCGAGTGGAAACTAAGGAGATCGTGGAGCAGGATTCCCACATCGCGGACGTGCTGCAGCAGGGGCGGGAGACCGACGTGGCGGTGTTCACGGTGGGTTCTGTGCGAAAGCAGAGCTTGCTGATGAACCTGGGGTACCTGTCTGAGGAGATGTCGCGGGAGCTGCTCGGCGTTGCGGTGGGTGACGCTTGTTCGCGGTTCTACACGCGGGAGGGGGATGTGGCGTCGAAAAGAATTGATGATCTGACGGTGGGCATTGAGCTTGACGAGCTGCGGGCGAGACCACGTCGAGTGCTGGTAGCTGGGGGTTTGTATAAAGCTGAGGCGATTGAGACGGCGCTGTGGATGGGGTTGGCCAGTGATTTGGTGATTGATCAGCCGACGGCGGTTCGGGTGCTGGAGATCGCGAAGACCCGCTAATTGACGCCTTTTCTCCCCCATCTGGGGTGTATCGCACCCCCAATCAGAACATTTGCAAACTTTAATATTGCCATATGTTCCTAGCGGTCTTAGAGTGGACACCGAAAGGTCAACCAGATACTGCAAAAGGAGTTGCACATGTCCACCCCGACCGTCTCCACCCCGCACATCGTCCCAACCGGACCTATCGCTGAAACCGTCCTCATGCCGGGCGACCCACTGCGCGCGAAGTTCATCGCAGAGACCTACCTGGAAAACCCAGTCCAGTTCAACGCCGTGCGCAACATGCTCGGCTACACCGGCACCTACCAAGGCCACGAAGTTTCCGTGATGGGCTCCGGCATGGGCATTCCGTCCATCAGCCTCTACGCCTACGAGCTCATTCACTTCTTCGGCGTAAAGAAGCTCATCCGCGTCGGCTCCTGCGCATGCTTCCAGCCTGACATGAAGCTCTTCGACATCATCGTCGCCTCCTCCGCATCCACGGACTCGCACTTCATCGAGCAGTACGACCTGCCGGGCACCTACGCCCCGACCGCGTCCTGGAAGCTACTTGAGGCGACCTACAAGGAGTCGCAGAAGCAGGGCGTCGACATCCATGTGGGCAACATCTTGTCCTCCGACGTCTTCTACAACTTCAAGGACGACGTCAACGACCGCTGGGCGAAGATGGGCGTACTCGGCGTCGAGATGGAATCCGCCGGCCTCTACGCCGTCGCCGCCGAGGCAGGCGTTGACGCGATGGGCATCTTCACCGTGTCCGACGTCATCGGCTCCGGCGAGAAGGCTTCCGCTGAGGAGCGTCAGAGCGCGTTTACCCAGATGATGGAGCTGGCGCTTCCGCTGGCCGCCGTCTAACCCGCAACCCATCCCACACGTTTGAAGGAACTCACCATGACATCTCAAACAGTTCAAAAGGCGCTCAACCCGAAGCGGGCCGTGCCGATCATCCTGTTTACCTTCGTGTTCTCACTGATCATCGATAACGGTTTCAAGTTCATGACCGACTCGATGGGTGAGGCACTGAATCTGTCCCTCAACGAGGTCAGCTTGCAGGCCTCGCTTGCTGGCGTGATCATCGGCATCGGCGCGGTGGTGTACGCGGCGCTGGCTGACGTGGTGAGCATCCGCAAGCTGCTGATGGTCGGCATCACGCTGACACTGGTCGGTTCGGTCATCGGCTACCTCGGCCAAAACGTGTGGGGGCTGGTGCTGGTCGGCCGCGTGGTGCAGACCACCGGCCTCGCTGCGGCGGAGACGCTCTACGTCATCTACGTGACCAAGCACCTCAGCGAGAAGGATCAGAAGACCTACCTTGGCTTTTCTACCTCCGCGTTCCAGGGCGCAACGCTCTTCGGTGCACTGACGTCCGGGTACATCGCCACACATATCTCGTGGACCGCGATGTTCTTGATCCCGCTCATCCTGGTCTTCGCCGTCCCGGTCATCATGAAGACGGTCCCGGAGGAGGCCTCCCTGGAGTCGGGCCACGTCGACTGGCTCGGGCTCTTCCTCATCGCTGTGCTGGCCACGAGCGCCATCATGTTCATGCAGGCCTTCCAGTTCCTGTGGCTCATTCCGCTCGCACTCGCGCTCATCGCGTTCATCGCGCACGTGAAGAAGGGCAAGCGCCCGCTGGTCAACCCGGAGTTCTTCCAGAACCGCGCTTACGTCACCGCCATCGTGCTGGTCGCGATTGTCTACTCGGTGCAGCTCGGCTACCTGGTGCTCTTCCCCGCAATGGCGAAGGCCGTCCACGGGCTCAGCGCTGACGACGCCTCCCTGCTGCTCATCCCGGGCTACACCGGCGCCGTCATCGTCGGCGCGCTCTCAGGCAAGATCGGCAAGTTCTTGCCGACGCGCCCCGCGATCTTCACCGCACTCGCCTCCATCACCATCGCGTTGCTGATCCTCGCAGTCGGGATGGAAGCCAGCCCGTGGGTGTTCATGCTTTCCTCCCTGCTCTTCGCCTGCGGTTTCGCCCTGCTGTACGCGCCACTGGTCGCGACGGCAATCGGCAACATCCCCGCTGCGAAGTCGGGTATCGCAATCGGTTTCTACAACCTCACAATCAACGTCGCCGTCCCGCTCGGCATCGCGTACAGCGCGAAGCTGGTGGATCTCGGCCTTGGGGTGCCAGGCTTCCTGCCACAAAACTCGGGCAGCTACCCCACCGTCATGCTCATCCTGGCCATCATCGCAGTCGCCGGCACCGCGCTCTACGCAGCGCTCACCGCTCGCATGAAGCAACCGGCTTAACCTGCACACTTTCTACACATCAAGGAGTTTTTCAACATGCTTACTCGCCACAATGTCGCCCAGATGATCGACCACACGCTGCTCAAGCCGGAGGCCACCCACGAGGACGTCGCCAAGCTTATCGACGAAGCTTCGCACCTCGGCACGTTCTCCGTCTGCGTCTCCCCATCCATGCTGCCAATCGAGACCCCAGCTGACCTGAAGGTCGCAGTGGTGTGTGGCTTCCCGTCCGGCGCGGTCCCAACTGAGGCAAAGGCAGCCGATGCCGCGCACAGCGTCGCAAATGGCGCGGACGAGGTTGACATGGTCATCGACCTGGGTGCCGCCAAGGAAGGCAAGTGGGACGTCGTACGCGACGACATCGCCGCGGTAAAGAAGGCGTGCGGCGACAAGCTGCTCAAGGTCATCATCGAGTCCGCCGTCCTCACGGACGACGAGATCGTCGCAGCGTGCAAGGCTTCCATGGAGGCCGGTGCCGACTACGTGAAGACCTCGACAGGCTTCCACCCCGCCGGTGGTGCCTCCGCGCACGCCGTGAAGCTGATGCGTGAGACCGTCGGCGACAAGCTCGGTGTGAAGGCTTCCGGCGGCATCCGCGACGCCGCCACCGCGAAGGAAATGATTGAGGCTGGCGCGTCCCGCCTGGGCCTGTCCAGCTCCGCTGCCGTGCTGGAAGGGTGGAAGTAACAATGGCTACTGATCTTCGTGCACAGGCCGAGGCGTGGATCGCGCAAGATCCCGACCCCGCCACCCGAGAGGCATTAACCGCCGTCCTCGACGACGAGGCTGAGCTCGCGAAGGCCTTCGCAGGCCCCCTGCAGTTCGGCACCGCCGGGCTGCGCGGCGAGATCGGCTTCGGCGAGTCCCGCATGAACCAGGCCGTGGTTATGCGCGCCACCGCCGGTCTCATGGATTGGCTCAAGCAGCAGGTAGACACCCCTCGTGTGGTCATCGGGTGCGACGCCCGCCACGGCTCCTCCAAGTTCGCGCAGGCCGCAGCTGAGGTCGTCGCCGGTGCTGGCGGCCACGCCATGCTGCTGCCGCTGGCCCAGCCGACCCCGCTGACCTCCTTCAGCGTGCGCGCACTCAACGCCGACGCCGGCATCATGGTCACCGCGTCCCACAACCCGAAGTGGGACAACGGCTACAAGGTCTACCTCGGCGGGCGCATCGTCGACGCAGACAACGCTGCCGGCTGCCAGATCATCTCACCTGCCGACGCCGAGATCGCCGCCTGCATCGCCGCCGCACCCGGCGCGACGGAGCTCCCCCTCGACACAAACATCGAGCAGGTGGACACCCGCGAGGGCTACGTCGCCGCCACCAGCGCGCTTAGCGACCTCGACGGCACCCCACCGATCACGATCGTGCTCACACCAATGCACGGCGTCGGTGGCGAACTCGCACGCACCACCCTGGAGGCTGCGGGCTTTGGGGACGTAGTGGGCGTCGAGAAGCAGTGGAAGCCTGATCCTGACTTCCCCACCGTTGCCTTCCCCAACCCGGAGGAGGACGGTGCCCTCGACCTCGCAGTCGAGAAGGCGAACGAGGTCAACGCGGACGTCATCATCGCCCTCGACCCCGACGCCGACCGCTGCGCAGTCGCCGTCCCGGCGCGCACCACCCCAAGCGCGGGCACCCCGCTGGGCAACGGCTGGGTGAAACTCTCCGGCGACGAGACCGGAGCACTGATCGGCGAGTACATGGCGTCGCGCGCGCAGGGCGGTTCGACGGCGTGCTCGATTGTTTCGGGCAGGCTGCTCGGCAAAATCGCGGCAGCGCACGGGCTCGAGCACGCAACGACGCTCACCGGGTTCAAGTGGATCGGACGCACCCCGCAGCTTGTGTTCGGCTACGAAGAGGCGATCGGCTACTGCGTCGACCCGGCGCACGCCCGCGACAAGGACGGCATGTCCGCTGCGGTGATCGTCGGCTCGATTGTAGCGCAGCTCAAGGCCCGCAACATGAGTGTGCTTGAGCAGTTCGACGCCCTGGCCAGCAAGTACGGCCTGTACCGTACCCAGCCGCTGACCTTCCGCGTCGAAGACCTCTCCCTCATCAGCGACGCCATGCAGCGCCTCCGCGCACACACCCCGACGGAGCTCGCTGGCTCTGAGGTTGTCGAGTACGTCGACCTCAACAACGGCTACGGCGCCACCCCAGGCACCAACGGCATCCTGATCCGCACCGCGGACAACGACCGCGTAGTCATCCGCCCGAGCGGCACCGAGCCGAAGCTGAAGTGCTACCTCGAGGTGGTCCTGCCAGTCGAAACGGGAGAGGCGCCTGACTGGGCCGCCGCCGATGCCCGCCTGGCCACCATCAGCGACGCCACCCGCGCGCTGTGCGGAATCTAACTGCGCTATACTATCGAAGGCTTGGGCGCCGATTTGTCGACGCCCAGCTCAGCCTCCATAGCTCAGTGGATTAGAGCAACCGGCTTCTACCCGGTGTGTCGCGGGTTCGAATCCTGCTGGGGGCGCTTTTCGTTTACCCCCGCTGCCTGGCGTTTTGCCTGGTGGTGGGGGTGTTTTTGTTGGTATGGTGGGTTTGAAGAAAGGACCCACAATGAGATTCACACTCCTTGGAGCCGGAACCGGCATCATCACCACCCTCGCAGGCGCCAACCCTCTTTTCGGTCTCGCCTTCCTTGCCGTCGGTTACGGCATCGACAAGAACAAAAAGAAGGCATAGCCGTGCAGCCCATCATTATCGATGAGTAGACCGGCCGCGCCTATGGCGCGTTCCGGAATGTGCCGAGCACTGTGGCGTCTCCCCTGTCACGTGGCGCGCCAGCCGCCCAGGCAGCCCCGTAAAGAACAGCCCTCAAGCAAAACAACTTCACTCGTAGCACACTCGTATGTGCTGGTAGGATAGCGGTCCATTAGGTTCGAGTACCGGTGGGGATCCTGAAGGCTCTCTAAAAGTTGGTGATCACTATGTCCAATATTCTTGACGTCGGCCAGTATGTGACTGAGCTCATTCCCGGCGTTGACAAGATGAAGCTCTACAAAATCTGCTTCTTTTCCCAAGGCTGGCACCTTGCCTGGACCGGAACGCCATTATTTGAAGAAGAGCTGCAAGCTTGGGCAAAAGGACCCGTCCCCTATGACCTCCGCCGCAGTACAGAAAACGTTGCGCGTGGATGGGAGGTCCCACACGTTCCTGGTGGGAATTCTTCGGCACTTTCGCCATTTGCCCGAGCAACGATTGAAAGCGTTGTGAATTTCTACGGTTCGCTGACATCCGCGGAGTTGTCAGACATGAGCCACGGTCGAGCTTGGCAGGAAGCACGCAGCAACGCGGTCGGGGGCACGCATTGTAGCAGCGCTTTGAGCATGACCACGATGCGCGAAGAGTTCACGGAGTTGCTCCAGTCAGGACATTCTGTCCCAGACTCGCCTTCCCTGCCAGACGTGGATCACCTTCCTAGCTTCGATCATCTGCTTGCCACTGCACATGAAGTCGAAGCGGAATGGCACAACACCCTTTCACTCCTCGCGGACCGGTAATCAACGCAATTGTCTGACCACAGTGAAGCTTCCAGAGAGCAGCTTTTAGCTCAAATGCTCGTGGAGTTGGCGTGCGCAGTGAATCAAGGCTGCGGGGATCGTGTAAACGCGAACGGAGAACCGGAGAGTTATCTTGGATTTACTGTGGACCGGGCTTCTTTGGAAAGTGCAGTTTACGCCCCGTTCCAGTTATTCAGCGGCCAGCCCCGGTACGCCTCGGTGTTTGATAGAGGAGCCGCGCTGACCGTCCATATAGCCAATAACCATCCGTTTGCCGATGGCAACAAGCGCACCGCACTTATCGTTGGGCTCACTTATCTGCGCTTGTTTTCGGTTCATATCCGAGAGCCAGAGGGCAAAGGACCTGATTTAGCCGCAGGCGAAGAAGGCGCCCGACTGATGGAGTACATCGTTACACATGCCGCGGATTTGGATTCGGTCATCGCACGCACCAGCCGCGCATTTCAACGCTGGGCCGACATTGATGGTCTAGCGCGACGCTACCGACAAAAATAGCATCGCCCCCGATGTACCATGGCGCCATGTCCGTCTCTATTTCTTCCGCTCAGGCCCGCGAGTTGCTGGCCGCAGCGCATGAAACCGAGGAACGCACCCGGGAAAAGCCGGCCGTTCCTTGGGGGTGGATCTTGTGCGCGGCGGTCTGCTTCGGGGTGAGCCTGCCGCTGATCTTTGTTCTCGACCAGTTTTGGCCGTTCCTCCTGTTTGTGCCTTGCATCGGGTGCATCGTTGTCATCGAGCGACGCAGGTCAACCGGCGTGCGCTCCAGCATCCGGCAGCCGGTCAAAGAGGACCCCAAAATGTCGTTGCTTCCCTTCGGCGTGTACTTCCTCTGCATATCGCTCTTGCAGGTCGGTCCGCTCCAGAACAAGGTGTTCTCGAGCCTGCTCGGTGCGCTCGCGACCGTTGTTTTCGTCGTCACGTACGTGAGGAGCTGGAAGAACAATGCCTGACATTTTGTTGCAACCTTCGTGTTTGAGCATTTGCGCGGCGCTCCTTGCCGCCGAGGCCACCACCAGCGACGTCGGTGCCCCGGAAAACAAGGAAATGCACCCCAAGCGGCTGCGCACCCTCACCCAGTTAGAGAGCGACGCCTACCTCACGGCCATCGACACACTCAAAGAGGCCGGCTACGTCTCCCTCTTTACGGACCGCAAGGCGAACCCGGACAAGAACGTGGACTGGGTCTCCCTGACCGCTACCGGAGCCCGCGCGTACCAGGACTGCGTGGAGGAGTTGCGCTCGATTGCGGAGTCGGACCGTCGGGTACCCTGAGGTGCATGACATTTCCCTCCCCAACTACTGATTCGTTCGCGCTGATTACGGGCGCTTCGCAGGGCATCGGTGAGGCGGTTGCGCGCCAACTTGCCGCTGCTGGCTATAACGTGCTGCTGGTGGCGCGTCGAGAAGCGGTGCTGATGCAGCTTGCCAACGAGCTGGCACAAGCGCACGGTATCAACGCCGAAGTCTTCGCGGCCGACCTGTCGAAGGAGCGCGACGTGACCGCGCTGCTGGACTACATCGGGCAGAAGAAGATCACCATCTGCGTGAACTCCGCCGGTATCGCCTCCTTTGGTCCGTTTATGAAGCAGGACTGGAACTACGAGACGGACCAGTTCAACCTCAACGCCACGGCGGTGTTCCGCATCACGAAGGCGGTGCTCGACCAAATGGTGCCTCGCGGCGAAGGTTCGCTGTGCAACGTCGGCTCGGCAGCGGGCAACACGCCGATCCCGAACAATGCCACGTACGTGTTTACAAAGGCGGGCGTCAATACGTTTACGGAGGCCCTGCACTATGAGCTCAAGGACAGCGGCGTACACTGCACTCTGCTCGCGCCGGGGCCGGTGCGAGAGGCAGAAGTTCCTGAGGAGGAGCAGTCGATCGTGGACAAGGTGGTGCCGGACTTCCTCTGGACCACGTACGAGTCCTGCGCGAAGGACACCATCAGCGCGATGCGCAGCAACAAGCGCCGCGTGGTGCCGGGTCCGCTTTCCAAGGTGATGGATTTCGTATCGACGTACGCTCCGCGCGGCGCCCTCGCCCCGATCATGGGGCGGTTCTACGCAAAGATGGGAGAAGAATAGATGGATGTCCCTGCAAAAAACGACCGCATCGTGTGGGTCGACCTGGAGATGACGGGCCTGGACACGTCCCGCCACGTCATCGTGGAGGTCGCAGCGCTCGTCACCGATGCCCAGCTTGAGATTCTCGACGAGGGCTTGGACCTCGTCGTCCACGCCACCGAAGATGAGCTCGCGGAGATGGATGACTTCGTCCTGAACATGCACACCGAGAACGGGCTTCTCGACGAGATCCGCTCCTCCTCCGTGTCCATCAAGGAGGCTGAGGACGCGGTCCTCGCGCTGATTGCAAAGCACTGCGACCCGGATCACCCGGCGCCGCTTGCGGGTAACTCCATCGCCACCGACCGTTCCTTCATCCGGGAGCAGATGCCGCGTCTCGACGCCGCCCTGCACTACCGCATGATCGACGTCTCCACCATCAAGGAACTGTCACGCCGCTGGTTCCCGCGCGCCTACTACAACCAGCCCGAGAAAGGTCTGGCGCACCGCGCGCTCGCTGACATCGTGGAATCCATCCAGGAGCTCGACTACTACCGCCGTTCCGTATTCGCACCGGATCCGGGCCCGGATTCCGAGCAAGCTGCCGACGCCGCAGCCGCCGCACACGCCCACTACCAGCGGTTTTTGCAATCCTAGGCTTTCATTGTAAAGTAGTTCCCGCTGTTGAAAAACAGCGATGGTGGCTGTAGTTCAGCTGGTAGAGCACCAGGTTGTGATCCTGGGTGTCGCGGGTTCGAGCCCCGTCAGCCACCCCGAGAGTACCCCGTGACCTGCACAAACAGGTTGCGGGGTACATTGCTTTTGAGGGCGAGTACGCGGCTTACGCGTTCGGATCCTCTGAACCGCCGGAGCGCTGCTCCCAGTCCAGGTTCCAGTAGCCCAGGCCGTCGTAGCCGTTGAGCGTGCCGCCATTCGTATTCTTGATGATGACCGGATCGCCCCGCTTTACGGTCTGCTGGAACCACTGCGCGTCCGAGTACGTCGCGTTGACACAGCCGTGCGACTGGTTCGTAGAGCCCATCGCCCACACCGCCCACGGCGCGGAGTGCACGTAGATGCCCGAGTAGGACAGCTGGGTGGCGTAGTCCACGGGGGTGACGTAGCCGCCCTGCCCCAGCCCAAGCCCGAACGTACGGGAGTCCATCACGAGCGAGGTGTGCTCATCGCCAACGACGTAGGTGCCGTTCGGGGTGTCGTACTGGAAGTCGGTACCCAGCGATACCGGGAACGAACGGATCTGCTCGCCATTTTGGTAGACGCGCAGCACCTTTTCGTTGTTGTCGATGACTGTCTTCACCTCGTCCCCAATTTCGAAGGTGGTCTCGTTGTCCTGCGCGCCGTAGACGCCGCCGCCGAGGTCCTTGCCGTAGAGGTCGGCCGTCACCTTCACCGTGGTGCCTGGCTCCCAGAACTCCTTCGGGCGCCAGCGCAGCTCGTATGGGTCCAGCCAGAAGAAGCCGCCCTCGGTGTCGTTCGAGGTCTCGACGTCGATGAGCTCCTCAAGTGCCTTCGTATCCTGGATGGGGACGTCGAAACGGAACGTGATCGCCTGCGCGACACCAACAGTCGATCCCTCAAGCGGGCCCATGTACACGTTCGTAGTTGCCGCTGGGACGACCGTGGAAAAGCTCACGGTCTTCTTCTGGCCAGCCTTATCCTTCGCCACGATGGTGTAGTAGCGGCCGTACCCAAGCGGTTCGGTGACCTCCCACTCGGTGCGGTCATCATTGAAGGACGATTCGATAACCTTGCCTGCCTCGTTGGTCATCTCGACTTCTTCGAGCCCGGCTTCGGACTTCACCGTAATCGGGTCGAGGGGTTCGACGTCTGTCGCCTCGTCCTTCACCGAAAACGCCGGGGGCTCTGGTTTGACGGTCGTCTGACCAGTGGTTTCCGCCACCTGGTTGATGCCTTTGCCCGCCTCCGACGAGCACCCAACTACACCCGCCGCCAACACGGCGACAAGGCCAACACCAATGAGAGACCGCCGCATGCTTGTCACGTTTCTCGCTTCCTCACAACACCCGAAGTTTTAGCAACCAACAACACTATCGCCCCAGCACAACGAAACGCTACTTTACAACGACCCGAAACGATAACCGTTACATAACGATCGAAAATAACCACCTTGACCAGGCGATTTTACACCCTACAAACCTTAGTGTTACTGTATTCAACGTTGACAACGAGGACAGCCTCCAAGACAACAAGCGCCATTAGCTCAATTGGCAGAGCAACTGACTCTTAATCAGTGGGTTCGGGGTTCGATTCCCTGATGGCGCACCACCTTAACCCCCCTGACCAGCGGGAACAGTACCGCAGGCCAGGGGATTTTTCGTATCTTAACCCAAATCCCCCATAAATTCCCCCATACTTTGAAACGCCCCGAGCAGGCGCGCCACCGGCTAGGCTATCGGCATGACTGTCGCTTGCATCCTTGTTGATATCCAAAATGACTTCTGCCCCGGCGGCTCCCTCGGCACCGCGAAGGGTGATCTCGTCGCCGAAGGCGTGCGCACACTGCTCGAAGAACACAGAGACGACTACGACTTCGTGCTCGCCACGCAGGACTGGCACATCGACCCGGGCACCCACTTCTCGCAGGACCCGGATTTTGTGGATACGTGGCCAGTCCACTGCGTTGCTGACACCGATGGCGCACAGCTCCGCGCACCGCTGGCGTCGATAAGTATTGACAAGTACTTCCGGAAGGGGCACTACACCGCTGCTTATTCCGGGTTTGAGGGCGTCACTGACGGCGATGTGCTGCTCGGCGACTGGCTGCGCGAGAACGGCGTCACCGCCGTCGATGTGTGCGGCATCGCGACGGACCACTGCGTGCGCGCCACGGTGCTTGACGCTCGCAAGGAGGGTTTCGACGTCCGCGTCCTCGCCGACCTGTGCTCCCCCGTCGATGAAGAGCGTGGGCAAGCCGCGCTGCGTGAGATGGAAGCGGCAGGTGCGACGATCGTCGTGAAATAACAGAAAACCCCGCTCCTCCAGCGTGGAGGGCGGGGTTTGATTGTGAACTAGCGCTGAGAGAGCAGCTCCTGCAGCTTCTTCAGCTCGCTCTTGCGCTTGCGGCTATTAAACACCTTGATGCCGACAAGTGCTGCCACGCCAACGCCGATGCCGATCAGGACCTTCTGGACGGTCTCATCCTGCAGCCAGTTGGCAGCTTCGCTCTTCGCGCTGTCTGCAAGGTTGGATGGCTGAGCGCGGTCTGCGAGCTCATCGAGGGTGCTAGCGAGCTTCGAGCGGGTCTCTGCAAGGCTGCGCTCAATGTCATGAATATCTCGTGCCACGATCTACATACTCCTAGATGTGTTAACTATTTACAGAACTTCCAACCAATCTAGTGTAAAACGGGGAATTATGACTGACAACATTCGACTCGAACAAGGCGACACCGCCCCCGCATTCACCCTGACCAGCGACAAAGGCGAGACCGTTTCGCTTGCAGACTTCGCCGGCAAGCGCGTTATTGTCTACTTCTACCCACGCGCCAACACCCCGGGCTGCACCAAGGAAGCTTGCGACTTCACCGAGCACCTCGAAGTGTTTAACGACGCCAACATCGCCGTCGTCGGCATCAGCCCCGACAAGCCAGAAAAGCTGGCGAAGTTCCGCGAAGACCACGACCTGAAGATCGCCCTTCTTTCCGATCCGTCCAAGGAAACCATGACCGCCTACGGCGCATTCGGCGAGAAGAACAACTACGGCCGTATCGTGCAGGGCGTCATCCGCTCCACCATTCTCGTTGGCGCCGACGGCAAGGTTGAGCAGGCGCAGTACAATGTTCGCGCAACCGGCCACGTCGAGCGCATACTGCGCGACTGGGACCTGAATGCAACCACCAGCGCATAAGATGATATCTTTGGCGCCGTGGATACGAATACGACGCCAAACCAAGACCCCTACCTCAAAGCCGAATACAACCCTGACCGCCCGGCTGAGCCCAAGAAGCAGCGCGCAGTAATCGCGACCATCGCGATCGCGGCCTTGGTCGCCCTCGGCGGCTGGCTCATTTACGGGCCGGAGCAGGACGAAGCACCCACCCAGTCGACGGACGGCTCCGTCCAGTTCCCGATCGACGCGCCGTAGTTTTTGCAGCTTCCGCTACTCAGCTTTTGGCTTAAGGGACATTTTGTGTGTATAAATCTATCTGGTTTCCTGGGATGACCTCGGCCAACAACCAGATATGGTTTTCAAAACAGTTCCATTCGCCCGTTTTGAGAAATCAACACCGAATGACGCCTGGTGTGTGATCTGGAGTCTGCGGGTAGCGCAGGGACCCGCGGCATCGAGGGCTCTAGGGGACTAGAACCAGCCGCCTGCGCGTTGCGCGGCCACATATAGCCAGGGGGACGCGCAAAGCCCTTGACGTGCACAATTCTGGTCGCATCGAGGCGCTCGGGTGTTCCGGTCGACCTCATTGCGTCGACCAACCCAG
>NZ_KV789245.1:71219-96861 GCF_001807505.1 Corynebacterium sp. HMSC08D02
GCTTAGGCGTGAGAAAAGGGTGGGCTGGACGCAGTTAGTTACACACAAAATGTCCCTTAAGCCCAGCTTTTGGCTTTTGCGGCGCGCACAAAAGAACCTCCGACACTGCGTCATTTGCAATCCCGGAGGCTCTTTCCTCTTGTGCGCCCGGTGAGACTTGAACTCACACGTCAAAGACACTGGAACCTAAATCCAGCGCGTCTGCCAATTCCGCCACGGGCGCATAAAGCGCCTTTCATCCTACACACTGCACAAGTGGGCACAAACTAGCAGGAAGGACCGGGGCTGCTGCTACCAGGTTGGGGGAGGTGTCCGCTGCGCGGACACGCGATCTGCTCCACCTGTCCGCGGCAAGACATCAAATGTTTCCGCCGCGCGGACAACCAACCCCCTTTTCATCTTCCGCCGCGCGGACACAGGATCCCCTCTGTCTGTCCGCGGCAACACGTCTACCAGCTCCATCCTTCCGGGAACGCATCAGGGGTGTCCGCCGCGCGGACTCAGGATCCACTCCCCCGTTGTCCGCCGCGCGGACACGCGATCTGCTCCACCTGTCCGCGGCAAGACATCAAATGTTTCCGCCGCGCGGACACACAACCCCCTTTTCATCTTCCACCCCGCGGACACAGGATCCACTCCCCCGTTGTCCGCCGCGCGGACACGCGATCTGCTCCACCTGTCAGCGGCAAGACGCCAAATGTTTCCGCCCCGCGGACACACGCAACCGCAGAACAAGTATCGGGGCCGCAAAACTTGTCGGAGGGGGCGTCGATATGTGTTGTTGCTAGACTGAAGCACTGTGAGCGAGCAAAACAGTTTCCCAGGTGAAGAGGGCGCGCCGAAGCGTCGGCACGTTCGGGTTCGCGCATGGCACGTCGTGTTGCTCTTCGCCGCGGTGATTACGTGCTGTCTGCTGGCGTACTGGCAGTGGACCCGCTACCAGTCCGGGACGGGGACGTTCCAGAACCTGGGGTATGCGTTGCAGTGGCCGTTCTTCGGTGCGTTTTTCGTCTACGCCTACAAGGCGGGGTTAAAGATGGAGAACGAAAAGATTGATGCGCTGAACGCATCGGGGTCGATGGATGAGCTCTACGAGGCGGACCTTGCACGCTACGGTGCGGACGGCAACCGTGATCCGGTGGAGATTGATGAGGATTTCCTGCCGGAGCGTCCTACTCTCGATGTGGAAGAATACAACTCAATGCTCGCACCACGCCGTCGTGGTTCGGCGGATCCAAACAGCGAACCAAACAGCGAGCCGAAGAGCGAACCGAACAGAAAGTGAGAGGCCTGAAAGCATGACTCAGCCGCAGCCAAACGCAGCAGCACCCAAGATTCACCCGGAGCGTCAGCGCCGAGTAAAGCAAGCGCTCACGGCGTTCTCTGTCGCAGCGTGGACGACAGGCATCCTGCTGCTGCTCCTATGCGCGCGCATGATCATGCAGTACCTCCTGCACATGGACGTGTCCATGCTGGAGTGGGTGGCGCGCGTGCACGGCCTGGCGTACATCCTGTTCCTGGTCACATCGCTGAACCTGGGACTGAAGGCCCGTTGGGCTGCGCAGACGTGGGCGGTGACCGCGATTTCTGGCGTCGTCCCCTTCTTGTCTTTCTGGGTGGAGGCGAAGCGCCGCAAGGAGGTCACGCGCACGTTCCAGCTGCGCTAGCCGCCCACGCTAGCTGCGCAGCGCCGCGATGTGCGGTGCCAGCGCCCGCAACGCCGTCCCACGGTGTGAGCGGGCGTTTTTCTCTTCCGGTGTGAGCTGCGCTGATGAGCGACCGGGGGTGTCGGCTGGTTGGAAGATCGGGTCGTAGCCGAAGCCGTGCTCGCCCTTCGGCGCTTCGAGCAGGCTACCCTCCCAGCGGCCCTCGGCGGTGAACTCCTCGCCCTGCGGGGTCACGAGCGCACAGCAGGACACGAACGCCGCGTCACGCTGAGCGATGTCCGCCATCTGCGCGAGCAACAAGTTGTTGTTCGCGGTGTCGGTGTCTACGGCGCCGTGTGGCCCGGTATGCCCGGACCAGCGGGCGGAGAGCACGCCGGGCATCCCGTTGAGCGCGGCGACGGCCAGGCCGGAATCGTCCGCCACGCACGGCAGCCCGGTGGCTGCTACCCCGGCGCGCGCCTTGATCAGTGCGTTCTCCTCAAACGTCAGCCCGTCTTCTTTCGGCTCCGGGTACGGCTCCACGTCGCCGAGGGCGACGAGTTCCACGCCGTCGATGCCGCAGTCGTCGAGTACCTGCTGGAGTTCTTTGAGCTTCTTTGCGTTATTAGACGCAACCAGCACCCTTACCGTCATGCCAGCGCGGCTTTCTGCGCCTGGATGAGCTCGTTCAAGCCCTTTTGTGCCACGTCGAGCATCTGGTTGAGCTCCTCGCGGCCGAACAGGCCGTGCTCGCCGGTGCCCTGGATTTCGACGAAGTTATCGCCCTCCTGCATGACTACGTTGAGGTCAACTTCAGCGCGGGAGTCTTCTTCGTACGGCAGGTCGAGGCAGACGCGGCCGTCGATAATCCCTACGGAGACTGCGGCGACTGGCGCGAGCAGCGGCTCACCCGGTACGACGCCGCGTTCTTTGAGGACGGAGATGGCGTCCGCAAGCGCGACGTACGCGCCGGTGATGGAGGCGGTGCGGGTGCCGCCGTCGGCTTGGAGGACGTCGCAGTCGAGCTGGATCGTGTTCTCCCCCAGCTGGCGCAGGTCCACCGCGGCGCGCAGCGAACGCCCGACCAGGCGGGAGATTTCGTGGGTGCGGCCCTTCACCTTGCCGCGCATCGATTCGCGTGGCATGCGCTCGTGGGTTGCGGCCGGGAGCATGGAGTATTCGGCGGTCAGCCAACCTTCGCCGGAATCCTTCTTGAAGCGCGGCACGCCTTCCTCGATGGAGGCGGTGCACATGACGCGGGTGTTGCCGAACTCTACAAGGACGCTACCTGCCGGGTTCGAGGTAAACGAGCGGGTGATACGCACCGGGCGCATTTCGTCGAGCGCGCGCCCGTCTGCGCGCAGAAAATCAGAAGTTGTCATGCCCTCCAGGGTAACGCACTACGTTACAGCTCGAAGCAGGCGCCGGGCTCGCCGAGCACCGTCGGCCCGCCGAACTCGCGCGCAGCGGCCTCAAGCGTGGCCTGCTGGTCCGCCCACGGCTGGATGTGCACAACCACGAGCTTTTTGACGCCCGCTTCGCGCGCAATCCGCCCCGCTTCTTCACCAGACAGGTGCATGCCGGGCGCCATCCCCTCGGATGTCGGACCCCAGGCGGCCTCGCAGAGGAAGAGATCCGCGTCGCGGGCCGCCTCGACTAGGTTAGGCGTGACCCCGCTATCGCCCGAGTAGACCAGCGTCGCGCCGGTCTTCTTGCACGTGACCCGCAGCGCGTGCGATTCCTGCGCCGGGTGATCCACCGGGAACGGGGTGACCTGCACGCCATCTATCTCAACCGGGGTGCGAGGGCTCCACGTGTGTACGTCAAAGGTGTCACTGATGTCGTCGACCTCGTCGGCGGTGTTCGCAGCCATGCGGCCAAAGTGCGTCGCAGCGTGGCCTGGGCCGTACAGCTTATGCGCGCTCTCCGCGGGCTTCTCCGGGTGGTAGCGTCGCCATACCAGCAGCGAGGGCACGTCAGAGCAGTGATCCGCGTGCAGGTGCGAAAAAATCAGGTGCGCGTTGGAAGGATCCATTTCCTCGCGCGTCTGCATCGCAGCCAATGCGCCTGGCCCAAAGTCCATCAGTATGTCCGGGTTGCCCGGAGTACTGATCACATAGGACGAGCCGGGATTACCGGGGGCGCCTAAACTCCCTGAACACCCGAGAATGGTCAACTTCATGGAATTACTGTGCCATGAAAACTACGCAATTTCTAACGTTTCCACTAAAAACGCTCAGTTTTGTAGCCATGTCAGTAAAAACCGGCAGCTGTGGCCTAGCTCATGGGGTGGTTTACGGCGTGCACCATCGGCCCAAGGAAGCGCGTCGCGAGGGAGTCAAACACTGCCGGGTCGCCGGTGGATTCAAAGGTTCGCGTTGGTTCCACCTCGGGATCAGCCAGCAAGTCGCGCTCAGTGAGGATGCGGAGCACGTCCTTCGCAGTCTCCTCCGCGGAGGACACGAGTGTGACGTCGTCCCCCACTGCAAGCTGCACGATGCCAGAGAGGAGCGGATAGTGGGTGCAGCCCAGCACCAGCGTATCGACGCCCGCTTCGCGCTGCGGCGCCAAGTACTCCTTGGCAATGCTGAGGATCTCCGGGCCTGATGTCACGCCTCGCTCCACGAACTCGACGAACCGCGGGCAGGCGGTGGCCGTCACCTCCAAATTTGAGTTGAGCGCGAACAGGTCCTGGTATGCCCCGGAGGTGATGGTGCCCTGCGTGCCGATCACACCAATTTTGTTATTTCGCGTCGTCGCGATTGCGCGCCGCACTGCCGGCTGGATGACCTCGACGACGGGGATGTCGTAGCGCTCGCGGGCGTCGTGCAAGAATGCGGAAGTGGCCGTGTTGCAGGCGATGACCAGCATCTTGCAGCCGCGGGCGACGAGTTCGTCGGCGATACGCATCGCGTGTTGGCGCACCTGCGCAATCGGTTGTGGCCCGTACGGGCTGTTCGCGGTATCGCCGATGTAGATCATCGACTCGTTGGGCAGCTGGTCGATGACGGCGCGGGCTACCGTCAGTCCGCCCACGCCAGAGTCGAAAAGACCGATAGGAGCATTGTTCTCGAGCGTTTTCACGTCACATCATCCTAGCCCATAGGGCTGATTCGGATTCTTGCGCTGTTTCTTCTGCGCTTTCTTCATCGCGAGCTCCGGCGGGTCGTCCGAGGTGATAATCATGCCTGCCGCCATGCCGCCAATCGCTCCAAAGAGGTGGGCCTGCCAGCTGACACCTTCGACCAGTGGGAGCACGCCCCACATCAGGCCCGAGTACGTAAACCCGAGGATGACACCAAGCAACACCTGGCCCGCCGACCGGTTGAAGAAGCCGCGCACCAGCAGGTACGCCAGCCAGCCGTAGACCAGGCCCGAGGCACCAATGTGGTTCGTGCCGATCCCACCGAACAACCAGGTTCCGATGCCGCCGATCAGCACCACAAAGGCCGTGACCTCCCAGAACACTCGCTTACCGGAGTACCCCACCAAGAACGCGAAGAGCGCCCCCAATCCGGTGTTGCCGATCAAGTGGTCCAGGTCAGCGTGCAGCAGCGGCGAGGTGAAGATGTGCCAGATACTGGTCAGGTCCAGCGGGTGCACGCCGAGGCCGTTAAGCGCCCCGCCGAACACTGCCATGTTCAGGATGTGCACGGCCCAGATAATCACGATGTATCCAAGGGCAAACAGCAGCCCGGTTCTGCGCTGCTGCTTGAACTTGCTCTTGCGCCGCGCGGTGGGGTCCATCGCTGGGTCGACGCCGAACGCGGCAAGCTGCTGGTCCGGGTGCGAGAACGGCCGGTCGAAGGGCTTGCCGTAACCCGGCTGCCCAGTCTGGCCGTAGCCCCAGCCTGGCCTCGGTGCGTGTGGAGGTTGCGTCATATGCCTATTCGCCCATCATCGCCTGCAGCAGCGACTCCTGACAGAACGCCAACCACTCGATGAGCTGCGCGCGCTGCTGCTCGGCGGCTTCGCCACCGCGGTCGTCGGCCGAGACGTACAGGCGCATATCGTTGAGCGCCGCCAGGAACTGGTGCGCCTCCTCTTCCTCGATGGTCACCTCAACGCCACCGGTTGGGCCCAGCGCCTCGTTGACCACCTGCAGGTTGGTCAGCTTCGCCTTGATGATGTCGTTTTCGTGCAAGCTGCGAAGCAGGCCGTTGTCGCCCTCGAACTCCTCGTCCTGCTCCCGCTCAAAGTCCGGCAGCAGGCGGGCCAGCTTCGGGTCCGTCGGCGCCTCGGAGTGGCCCACAGACAGCCCCATCATCTCCGAGAACTCGTCGCGCGGCGCGGACTGCGCCCTAGCGATCAACGCCTCGGACACCGTCGCCGTCAAGTCCCCGATGATCTCGCGCTCGAGGGGGTCAAACAGCGTCGTAAATTTGATGCCTGAGCGCAACAGGCCCTTCTTCTTCCGCCAAGCTTGCATTCGCTACTCTCTCCTTGCCCTGGCCTAGCCGGCCTGCTGCATTGTTGCCCAGAGGCCAGCGGTGTGCAGCTTCTTCACGTCGCCTTCGACCTTGTCTTTTTCACCAGAGGACACCACCGCTTTCCCCTCGGTGTGCACCTGCATCATGAGCTCCTGGGCGCGCTTGCGGTCGTAGCCCAAGACGGTTTGGAAAACGTAGGTGACATAGCTCATCAGGTTGACGGGGTCGTCCCACACTATGCACATCCACGGCAGGTTTTCGCTCGTCGCAACCTCGACGTCGATGGCTTCGTCGAGCTCAGGAGACGCCATTGGCGAACTCATCGCTACAATTCCTGTCTTTTTCATGTGCACCACCTTACCTGCTTCAGAAACACGACGCCCGCAAGCATTGTGTGCTAATGCACCCAGCAGTCCCGTCTACGCACTACACTCATCGAACATGACTGAAAACCAGGCCCACCCCAACTACTCGACGGCTTTCCTGACGGACATGTACGAGCTGACCATGCTTGATGCCGCCATTCAAGACGGCACCGCACACAGGCAGTGCGCCTTCGAGGTCTTTACCCGCCGCCTGCCGAATGACCGCCGCTACGGCGTCGTCGCAGGCACCGCCCGAGTTGTCGACGCCATCCAGAACTTCCGTTTCACCGACGCGCAAATCGAGGCGCTCGACTTCCTATCCGACGAGGCCAAGGAATACCTGCGGGGCTACTCGTTCTCCGGCCAGGTCGATGGCTACCGCGAGGGCGACATTTACTTCCCTTACTCCCCGATCATGACGGTGCGCGGCACCTTCGCCGAGTGCGTGATCCTGGAGACAGTCATCCTGTCGATCCTCAACGGCGACTCCGCGGTGGCCTCCGCCGCATCCCGTATGGTCACGGCCGCTGATGGCCGCCCGATCGTCGAGATGGGCTCGCGCCGCACCAACGAGCAGGCAGCGGTCTCTGCTGCGCGTGCCTCCTACATCGCTGGGTTCGTCGGCACCTCCAACATGGAAGCCTCCTACCGATACGGCATCCCGGCCTCCGGCACCGCCGCCCACGCGTGGACGCTGCTGCACGTCGACGAGGAAGGTCGCCCCGACGAGGTCTCCGCGTTTAAGGCACAGGTCGAAAGCCTGGGCAAGGACACCACGCTGCTCGTCGATACGTATGACATCACCAAAGGCATCGAGCACGCACTCGAGGTCGCGGGCACTGAGCTCGGCGCGATCCGCATCGACTCCGGCGACCTGGGCATCGTGTCGCGTCGCGTGCGCGCCCAACTCGACGAGGCCGGCGCGTTCAACACCAAGATCATCGTCTCCTCCGACCTCGACGAGTTCGCCATCGCGGGGCTGCGCGGCGACCCTGTCGACGGCTTCGGCGTCGGCACCTCGGTGGTCACCGGCTCCGGCGCGCCGACGGCCACACTGGTGTACAAGCTTGTAGAGGTCGACGGCCACCCCGTGGCCAAGCGTTCCTCCGGGAAGCGCACCTACGGCGGCGCGAAGCTGGCCAAGCGCGCCTACCGCGCCTCCGGCGTCGCGGTGGCGGAACTCATCTACCCGCTGCGTGCGGAAATCGATACGAAGCCAGCCCTCGAGTACCGTGACCTGGTGGTACCGCTGATTCGGGACGGAGAGGTCGTCGACAAGCATGACGAGCTCGAGGCCGCCCGCGAGCTGCACAACACCGCTCGCACCACCCTGCCGTGGGAGGGCCTGGCGCTGGCAAAGGGCGACGCGGCGATCCCGACGCGCTTCGTCGGCTTCCCTGAGCCCACCGAGTAGGTAGACTTTCCCGACGTGAGTGACCAGCCTTTCGCCCAAACGACCGAAGACCTCCTCGCGGCCGCCGTCGCCGCCCTCGGTGGCGCAGAGCGCCCTGGGCAGGTCGCGATGGCGAAAGCCGTCACCAAAGCGATCGATGCCGGACGCCACCTCGCCGTGCAGGCTGGCACTGGCACCGGCAAGTCGCTCGCCTACCTCATCCCCGCGATTCGGCACGCGCAGCAGTCGGACAGCACCGTCGTCGTATCGACGGCCACCATCGCGCTGCAACGCCAGCTCGTCGAGCGCGACCTGCCCCGGCTCGCCGACGCCCTCGAGCCGCTTTTGGAGCGCCGCCCGACGTTCGCCATCCAGAAGGGCCGCAACAACTACGTTTGCCTGCACAAAATCGGGCTAGACGAGGAGACGCCGGAGGCGCTCATCGAGGAAGACGACATTTCCTGGCTGGGCAAACACGTCAAGCGCGTCGCCGAGTGGGCACAGGACACCGAGACCGGCGACCGCGACGACCTCGAACCCGGCGTACCCGATTTGGCGTGGCGCCAGGTGTCCGTTACTTCCAACGAGTGCCTGGGAGCGAGCCGCTGCCCGCACGGCGACGAATGCTTCGCCGAGCTTGCGCGGGAGAAGACCCGCTCCGTCGACGTGGTGGTAACGAATCACGCGCTGCTAGCTATCGACGCCCTCGCAGACGTTGACGTACTGCCGGAGCACGACGTCGTCATCATCGACGAGGCCCACGAGCTCGACGGGCGCATCACCTCCGTAGCCACCAACGAACTCTCAGCCCGCGCGCTGACGCTCGCTGCCCGGCGTGCGGGCAAGCTCGGTGCGGATAAGGCGATTCTCGAAGACGTCGCCGACGACTTCAACGCGGCACTCGCCCTGGAGGAGCCCGGCCGTTGGGAGCGCATCTCCGATCCCGCGCGCGGCGCCTTCACCGGTGTCCGCGATGCACTGTGGCGCACGCGCAACGCCATCGCGGACGCCCCCGAGGGCGAGGCCGCGAACGACCCAGAAACCGCTGCCGAGCGCGGCAACCTCAAGAACCACCTCGAGGACCTGCACGACGCCACCGTCCGCATCCTCGAAGTTTTCGACGAGGACGACCCAGCCAAGCACTACGACGTGGTGTGGCTGACACGCTCCGACAAGTACGACGACTCCGTGGCCGTCGCGCCACTCTCCGTCGCCGCCCTGCTGCGGGAGAAGCTCTTCGGCGAACACACCGTGGTGCTCACCTCTGCCACGTTGACGGTCGGCGGGAACTTCAACGCCATGGCGGCCTCCTGGGGTCTTCCGGACAAGACATGGGACAGCCTCGACGCCGGCACCCCCTTCGACCCGGCGAAGTCCGGCATCCTCTACACCGCCAAGCACCTGCCTGCACCTGGCCGCGACGGCCTGTCGGACGCGACGCTCGATGAGATCGCCGAGCTCATCACCGCCGCGGGCGGCCGGACGCTCGGTCTCTTCTCTTCGCGCCGCGCCGCCCAGCAGGCCGCGGAGGCGATGCGCACCCGGCTCCCCTTCGACATCATGCTGCAAGGCGAAGACTCCACCGGCGCGCTCGTGGACAAGTTCGCACGCAACGAGAACAGCTGTCTGTTCGGCACACTGACCCTCTGGCAGGGTGTCGACGTCCCCGGCCGCTCCCTGTCGCTTGTCATCATCGACCGCATCCCGTTCCCCCGCCCCGACGACCCGCTGTTGCAGGCACGTGCCAACGCCGCGGATGCCGCCGGGCGCTCCGGGTTTATGGAGGTCTCCGCCACCCACGCCGCGCTCCTCATGGCGCAGGGCGCGGGCCGCCTGCTGCGCTCGGTCAGTGACCGCGGCGTCGTCGCCGTACTCGATAACCGCTTAGTCACGAAGCGCTACGGCTCATTCCTGCGCCGCAGCCTCCCAGCCTTCTGGGAGACCACCAACCCCGATACCGTCAGAGGCGCGCTAAAACGCTTGGTGGCAGCGCGCTAAACGCCAGCGCCGTCACCGAACCTGGCGCGACCTCCGTGAACCCTGCGTCGGCGACCACCACGCCGTCGTGTTCGCGCGCGTACGCCAAGCACTCCGCAAACACGCCGCTGTCCGCCTCGCGGACACTCAGCGGGAAGCCGTCCTCGGCCCACTCCTGCACCCACTCGAGCGGGCGCTGCGCAGCAAGCAGCATTGAGGCATGCCCCACCTGTGCGGCCGCCTTCCCCGCAGACATCTCGAGCCCAGCATCCACCACAATCACAGGTGTCGACGCCCCCACCTGCCCCTCCACCGACTCCATCGGCAGGTCCGTCCCCTTGATCTGCAGCTTCGATACCTCGTGCGGCACGTCGCACACCGCGGATGGCACAAACGCCCGCACCGACCCGACCGTCACTCCGGGCACCTCCTGCACGTCCAACCACGCCTTGTTTCGCGCACGGCGAGTCACCTTGCGGATGCGGTGGTCGTACCAGCGCTGCAGGTGCTCCCGCCACGACCCAGGCTGACCCGCTTGTTCCGCGAGACAGACAGCGACGGTGGCGCGGGCGGCGTCGACTAGCACGGCGTTACGTGTCGGCGGGTCCTGCTTCGGCAGGTTGATCACCAACTGCATCGCCTGCACCGTCTCCGGGTCGCGCGGGTCCTCGGTGCGCTGCCGGTAGTCAGCGCTGGTGCGCTCGTGCAGGAGCTGCCAAGCTAACTGTCTGCTCATGCTTCGCGGCTTGTCAGCGCTACGCGGCCGTCGATGCCCTGGCGCTCATTCGAGTCGTCGATCTCGTCGCGCGGGATGCCGATCATGTAGAGCACCTCATCCAGGAATGGGTGGTTCACCGACGCGTCCGCGATCTCCTTCAACGCCGGCTTCGCATTAAACGCAATGCCCAGACCAGCCACAGAGAGCATATCGATGTCGTTTGCGCCGTCACCCACCGCGATCGTCTGGTCCATGCGCAGCCCACTGTCCTGCGCAAACTCGCGCAGGAACTCCGCCTTCGCCTGGCGGTCCACCACCTTGCCGATCACCCGACCGGTCAGCTTGCCGCCTTCAATCTCGAGCGTGTTCGCACGCACGTAGTCGAGCTCCAGTTCCTCAGCCAGCCCCTCCAGCACCTGAATGAACCCACCGGACACCACTGCGGTGCGGTACCCCATCGAGTTCAACGTGCGGATCGTGGTCCTCGCTCCAGGCGTGAGCACAATGTCCTTCGCCACCTCCTCAATCACCAACGCGTCGAGCCCCGCCAGTGCCTTCACTCGCTCGCGCAGCGACTCCTCAAAGTCCAATTCGCCCCGCATCGCGCGCTCAGTCACAGCAGCGACCTCCGCCTCACGTCCCGCGTGCGCAGCCAGCATCTCGATAACCTCGCCAGTAATCAACGTCGAATCACAGTCGAAGCACACCAGGCGCTTCATCCTGCGGTGCAGGCCCGCGTGCTCCATCGCGAGATCAATCCCCAGCTCTGCGGAGATCTCCGCGAGCTTCTTACGGATCTCCTGCCCGTCACCCGGCGAGTAATTCGGGATCGTAATGCACAGCTCCAAACCTGTCACCGGGTACTGCGCGATCCCGCGAATCGTGTCAATGTTTGCGCCTACCGACGCCAACTCCGTCCCCAGCCGTGAAACCGCCTCAGCCGTAACCGGGTTGCCAAGGACCACCACCACGTGCGTGGAACGCGGGCGCTGGTCCGAGCGGGCGGAGACATCCGTCTCGATGGTGACACGCTGACCATAGTCCCACAGCGCGACGCGCAGCTCACGCTCGATATCCACCAAGTCATTTGGGTCCATGCCCACGAAGGCTGCCAGCATCAGGCGCCCTCGGAAGTCCGTCTGCTCCACGTCGAGCAGCTGGACATTGTGGCGCGACAGGGTTGTGAAAAACGAACCCGAAACGCCCGGGCGGTCTGGGCCCGACGCGGTGATAACCGCAGGCTTGAGACCTGCTTGCAGCTCTACCTCAAACGCCGTCATTGGTGGTGTACTCCTTCGTGTTACTGGCTGACTGTGATGAGGGTAGCACCTTTTGACAACACAAAACCCCTCATCGGAGAACCGATGAGGGGTGTGATCTGTCAGGATGAGGGGTTCACCATCTGGTTACTTCCCGGAGTTCGTGCCCTTCCACGTTGCTGGGGTATCAGCCTTGTGGTTGCTGTGAGCCTCGCGGCGCAGCTGCTCCACCATGTGCGGGTAGTGCAGCTCGAACGCAGGACGCTCGGAGCGGATACGTGGCAGCGCGGTGAAGTTGTGGCGCGGTGGCGGGCAGGAGGTTGCCCACTCGAGCGAGTTGCCGTAGCCCCATGGGTCATCCACGGTGACAATCTCGCCGTAACGCCAGGACTTGATGACGTTCCAGATGAACGGCAGCATACCGATGCCCAGGATGAAGGAACCGACCGTGGAGATCTGGTTCAGCAGCGTGAAGCCGTCGGTATCCAGGTAGTCAGCGTAGCGGCGTGGCATGCCCATGTTGCCCAGCCAGTGCTGGACCAGGAAGGTCATGTTGAAACCGATGAACGTGAACCAGAAGTGGATCTTGCCCAGGCGCTCGTCCAGCATGCGGCCGGTCATCTTCGGGAACCAGAAGTAGACACCAGCGATTGCGGAGAACACCACGGTACCGAACAGAGTGTAGTGGAAGTGCGCAACCACGAAGTAGGAGTCATGCAGCTGGAAGTCCAGCGGTGGCGAAGCCAGCATAATACCGGTCAGACCACCGAAGAGGAACGTGAACAGGAAGCCCATCGCCCACAGCATCGGAGTCTCGAAGGTGATGTGTCCGTTCCACATCGTGCCCACCCAGTTGAAGAACTTCACACCGGTCGGGACGGAAATCAGGAAGGTCATGAAGGAGAAGAACGGAAGCAGAACGGCACCGGTTGCGAACATGTGGTGCGCCCACACAGCCATCGACAGGCCAGCAATCGCGAGCGTTGCGAAGATCAGGCCGATGTAGCCGAACATTGGCTTACGGGAGAAGACCGGGATGATCTCGGAGATGATACCGAAGAACGGCAACGCCAGGACGTACACCTCAGGGTGTCCGAAGAACCAGAACAGGTGCTGCCACAGGATTGCGCCACCGTTTGCAGTGTCGTAGATGTGGCCGCCCAGCAGACGGTCGTACAGCACGCCCAGTGCAGCAGCGAGCAGCAGCGGGAAGATCATCAGCGCGATGATCGAGGTGACGAACACGGTCCAGGTGAACGCTGGCATACGGAACATCGTCATGCCTGGCGCACGCATGGTGAGCACGGTGGTCAGCATGTTGATCGCGGATGCGACGGTACCGATACCGGTTGCGCCCACACCGACGATCCACAGGTTCGCGGATACGGATGGGGTGTGCGTTGCGTCAGCAAGCGGCATGTACATGGTCCAGCCGAAGTCAGCCGCACCACCCGGGGTCAAGAACCCAGCCAGCATCGCGAAAACACCGACGGACGTAATCCAGAAGCCGAACGCGTTCAGACGTGGGAACGCCACATCCGGCGCGCCGATCTGCAGCGGCAGGACATAGTTAGCGAAGCCCCACACAACTGGCGTACCGAACGCAAGCAGCATCACGGTGCCGTGCATGGTAAACAGCTGGTTGAACTGCTCGTTGGACAGGAACTGCAGGCCCGGGCTGAACAACTCAGCACGGATCAGCAGAGCCATCAAGCCACCAACGAAGAACCAGATGAAGGACATGATGATGTACATGATGCCCAGCTCTTTGTGGTCTGTCGTGGTGAGCTGCTTATAAATCTGAGAGCCAATCCGGCCATTGCCAGTTGGCTCCGGACGTGTCGACTGGACTTTAGTCTCCAGCCTTGGCGCCACAGCGGTCATTCGTTCCTCCTGACTGTAACTTTCGCGCACAAAACAGGTACACGAAAGCTAATTGTGATACCGCATCATCTTAAGTGACGCGCCCATACATTTGCCAGCCTTTCTTGGCCTCCCCCCAATATCCACCTCGCACCCCCGCCAAGGCCTGACAACAGCCACCATGAGCTACCTGCCGAAACACCAACAGTCACAGCAGCCACCAAACACATAGCACAAGCCAGTACGCTCGCAACGTTTCGAAACTCCCCCACACACGTCCCCCGTTTAGTATCAACCCAAAGTTTGGGCATGTTGACGCCCGAAAGCGAAAAACGTGCCACCGCAAACTGCTGCAGTGGCACGAAGTGGCGTCGAAAAGCACTCAGCTGACAGGGTTAGAAGTCCCAGTCATCGTCCTCGGTCTCCTCGGCCTTGCCAATGACGTACGAGGAACCCGAGCCAGAGAAGAAGTCGTGATTCTCATCAGCGTTTGGCGATAGCGACGCCAGGATCGCCGGCGAAACGCGAGCCTCATCGACCGGGAAAAGTCCCTCGTAGCCCAGGTTATTGAGGGCCTTGTTCGCGTTGTAGCGCAGGAATCGCTTCACATCCTCGGTCCAGCCCAGCGGATCGTAGATGTCTTCCGTGTACTGGATCTCGTTCTCGTACAGGTCGTAGAGGATGTCGAAGGCGTACTCCTTGAGTTCCTCCTGACGCTCCGGCGACTCGTCGCGCAGGCCGACCTGGTACTTGTACCCGATGTAGTAGCCGTGCACCGCCTCGTCGCGAATGATGAGGCGGATAATGTCCGCGGTGTTCGTCAGCTTCGAGTGCACCGCCCAGTTCAAAGGCAGGTAGAAGCCCGAGTAGAAGAGGAAGGACTCCAGCATGACGGAGGCGACCTTCTTCTTCATTGGGTCGTCGCCACGGTAGTAGGACTCTACAATCTTAGCCTTGCGCTGCACCTCTTTGTTTTCTTCTGTCCAGCGGAACGCCTCATTAATCTGCGGGGTGGACGCCAGCGTCATGAAAATGTTCGAGTAGGACTTCGCGTGCACCGACTCCATGAACGCAATATTCGTATAGACGGCCTCTTCGTGCAGCGTCTTCGCGTCCGGCAGCAGAGATACCGCACCGACGGTGCCCTGCAGCGTATCCAGTAGCGTCAGGTTTGCGAACACGCGCATCGTGGAAAGCTGCTCATCATCAGTCAGCGTGTTCCAGCTCGGAATGTCATTCGAAACAGGAATCTTTTCTGGGAGCCAGAAGTTACCCGTGAGGCGGTCCCAGACCTCGAGGTCCTTCTCATCAGGGATTTCGTTCCAGTTAATCGCCTTCATCGGCTCCTTATGAGCCTGCAGGTAGCCAAGATACTCTTCAGTCATGGCGCCCATCTTAGCGCAAGCGCCTCTACGCAGCGGCGCCGGTTGCGATTGTCCGCGCGGCGGACACTTGGCGGGGGTACATTCCGGACAGCCGACTTTGACTTTCGCCAAACGCGACCAGTTCCCTACAGCGCTTTCTCCTTAGGATTCACCCCCTCCTACCCCCACCCATGCCCGACTCGTTGCGTTGTAGTTCACAGCCGGGGTTATGCTGATTAATAGTCTCAATTCAAACTCTCCGATACGAGAAAAAGGATGAATAGCATGCCTCTCACCCTCGATCCTTCCGAATCCGCCGAAGGACCTCTTCTGACCAAGGTGCTCGACGAGCTTGGGGGCGAGATTGTATCGGGGACAATGGCGCCGGGAGAGCGCTTTACGCTCCAGGATCTTTCCAGCCGGTTTGGGATTTCGCGCACAGTCGCGCGTGAGGCAATGCGCGCGCTGGAGCAGCTCGGGCTTGTGAGCTCCTCTCGCAGAGTCGGCATTAAGGTGCTGCCGGAAGCACACTGGGCTGTCTTTGACCAGGCGGTGATCCGTTGGCGTCTCAGCAGCGAAGCGCACCGAGCGAAGCAGATCGTGTCACTCGACCAGTTGCGCAAGGCAGTCGAGCCGGTCGCAGCAGCGCTCGCAGCGACGAACGCAACGAAGGAACAAGCACAGGAACTCAAGGCGCTCGCCGAACAGCTCATGGAGCTCTCCGAAGCTGGACAGGGCAACACGGACGCGTTCCTCGAGGCGGATAAACGTTTTCACACCTTAATATTGGAGTGCTCCGGCAACGAGATGTTTAGCACCCTCACCCTTCCCATTCTGTACGTGCTTGAAGGGCGCACCCGCTACGGCATCATGCCGAACGACCCACACCTTGATGCAATGGCATACCACCTGAAAGTGGCAGAAGCCATCCAATCCGGCGACTCAACAGGAGCAGAAAACGCATCCTGGAGCCTTCTGCGCGGAGTGGACGGCTTCGTCGAGTTCTAAGCCAGCACTGTTCTCAACCAGCGCTTACAGCATGCAGGATACGCAGCCCTCGATCTCGGTGCCCTCCAGGGCCATCTGGCGCAGGCGGATGTAGTACAGGGACTTAATTCCCTTGCGCCATGCGTAGATCTGCGCGCGGTTCAGGTCGCGCGTCGTCACCGTGTCCTTGAAGAACAGGGTCAGCGACAGGCCCTGGTCGACGTATTTCGTAGCGACAGCGTAGGTGTCGACGATCTTCTCGAAGCCGATCTCGTAGGCGTCGTCGAAGTACTCGGTGTTGTCGTTGTTCAGGTGAGGCGCCGGGTAGTAGACGCGACCGATCTTGCCTTCCTTACGGATCTCAATCTTCGACGCGATCGGGTGGATCGAGGAGGTTGAGTTGTTGATGTAAGAAATCGAGCCGGTCGGCGGGATTGCCTGCAGGTAGCGGTTGTAGATGCCGTCGCGAGCGACCGCTTCTTTCAGTGCTGCCCATTCTTCGGCCGTCGGCACTGCAATCGTCGACTTTTCGAACAGCGCCTTGACCTTCTCCGTCTTCGGCTGGAAATCCTCCGGGTTGTAGCGGTCGAAGAACTCGCCGGTGGCGTACTCGGAGCGCTCGAAGTCTTCGAACTTCTTGCCCGTCTCCACTGCGATCTTGTGCGATGCCTTGATGCACTCGTACATCACGGCCGCGAAGTAGGCGTTCGTGAAGTCGAGGCCTTCCTCTGAGCCGTAGTGGATGTGCTCGCGGCCAAGGAATCCGTGCAGGTTCATCTGGCCCAGGCCGATGGCGTGGGAGGCGTCGTTACCCTCACGGATCGACGGCACCGAGTCAATCGACGTCTTGTCCGCCACCGCCGTAAGACCGCGGATTGCGGTCTCGACGGTGCGGGAGAAGTCGTCGGAATCCATCGCCATCGCAATGTTCAAGGAGCCAAGGTTGCAGGAAATATCGTGGCCGACCTTCGCGTACGTCAGGTCAGCGTTGAGCTCCGACGGGGAATTGACCTGCAGGATCTCGGAGCACAAGTTGGACATGTTAATGCGGCCAGTCTTGACCGGGTTCGCTCGGTTCGCGGTGTCCTCGAACATGATGTACGGGTAGCCGGACTCGAACTGGATCTCCGCCAGCGTCTGGAAGAACTGACGCGCATTAATCTTCGACTTGTGGATGCGCGGGTCTTCCACCATCTCTTCGTACTTCTCGGTGACGGAGATGTCGGCGAACGGAACGCCGTAGACGCGCTCGACGTCGTACGGCGAGAACAGGTACATGTCGTCGTTACGCTTCGCCAGCTCAAAGGTGATGTCTGGGACGACGACGCCCAGCGAGAGCGTTTTAATACGAATCTTCTCGTCAGCGTTTTCGCGCTTGGTGTCCAGGAACTTCATGATGTCAGGGTGGTGCGCGTTGAGATACACAGCACCTGCGCCCTGGCGTGCGCCGAGCTGGTTTGCGTAGGAGAAGGAGTCCTCCAGCAGCTTCATCACTGGAATCACACCAGACGACTGGTTCTCGATGTGCTTAATGGGCGCGCCGGCCTCACGAATGTTCGACAGCAGCAACGCTACGCCGCCGCCGCGCTTCGACAGCTGCAACGAGGAGTTAATCGCACGGCCGATGGACTCCATATTGTCCTCGATGCGCAGCAGGAAGCAAGACACGAGCTCGCCGCGCTGCGCCTTGCCTGCGTTGAGGAATGTCGGCGTCGCCGGCTGGAAGCGGCCCGTCATAATCTCGTCGACGAGCGCGGATGCGACCTCTTCCCTACCGTCGGCGAGGAAGAGCGCGGTCATCGCCACGCGGTCCTCGAAGCGCTCGAGGTAACGGCGACCGTCGAATGTCTTCAGCGTGTAGGAGGTGTAGTACTTGTACGCGCCCAGGAAGGACTTGAAGCGGAACTTAAAGGCATACGCACGCTTGAACGTGTCCTTCACGAACTCCCAGTCATATGCCTCAATAACCTCGGGCTCGTAGTACTTGTTGTCCACCAGGTACTTCATCTTCTCTTCGAGGTCGTGGAAGTACACCGTGTTCTGGTTCACGTGCTGCAGGAAGAACTGATTCGCAGCCTCGCGGTCCTTATCGAACTGGATCTGACCGTTTTCGTCGTACAGGTTCAGCAGTGCGTTGAGCGTGTGGTAGTCCAGCATGTCAGCCTCGTTGACCGGCTCCGGCACATTCTTGCCATGAATAGGGTTCGTAGACACAGATATCCTCTTGATGCTTCAGTGTTAATTAACGATCGGCGTTACGGTATTTATTTGTATATTTCTCGCGCAGTTGCGCTAAGCGTTGTGCGTTTTCCTGCCCCGGCAGCTGCCCAACCGACTCTAGCGCTTCCTCCTGCTCGGGGGTCAGCGGCAGCAAACCGAGGCGGTCGGCGTGCTCGATCAGCTGGCTGCGCACGCGAAGCACGTCGTCATCAGTACCCAGCAGCTCAAAGCGGAAAAGGTACGGGACGTTGCACTTCTCCGATATTACGTCACCAGCCAGGCCGTAGTCCGTGCCAAAGTTGGAGTTGCCAGACGCGATGACGCCACGGATATAGCTGCGGTTGTGTTCGTCATTCAAAAACTTGATGACCTGCGGCGGGACAGGTTTGGTGTTCACGTGCGTCATCGATACGCCCCCGCCATAGGTCGGGCAGATGAGGACGTAGGGCTCGTCGATAATTGGTGCTGGGTCCGTGCGCCGCAACGGAATACGCTGCGCCGGAAGCCTCACCTTATCGACGAACCGCTTCGTCGTCTCTGTCAACGACGAGAAGTACACGATCAACATGTTGGATGCCCTCTACATAAAAAGAGCCGCCAATGTGTAAAACACTAGCGGCGTGAGACGTCGGAAGAGTTAAGCCGCAGCCAGGCCACGGATGCGCTCCGGGCGGAACCCAGACCAGTGCTCGCCGTTTACCTCAACGACTGGTGCCTGGAGGTAGCCGAGCGCGAGGACGTAGTCACGTGCTTCGTCGTCGACGGAGATATCTACAAGGTCGTACTCCAGCCCTGCTTTTTCGAGCGCCTTCGTGGTCGCTTTGCACTGCATGCACGCCGGCTTGGTGTAAACGGTAATAGACATAACCTGTGGGCTCTCTCTCTACATAAAATGAAGACTATTTCGGGAGTTTTCCCCGCGCCGTCTTGATCGGCGCTACAAGAGAAGACACTATACCTTGGGTGATATTTCTGCAAGTGATACTACATATAGTAGTTACACGCGTGGTATTCCCAGCACGGCTCCCACCGCGGGTCCACATGTAGCCTAGACTATGAAAAATCACTTCCGATGACCTGAAAGCCCACCAATGTTTCGCTCCCACCCCAGCCCGCAGCAACGCTACAGCCACATGGCACGGCGCGCCGCGAGCGAGGTCATTGGCAGCTATTCGACGAGCTTCGGCGCCGCCACGCGACTACTTCCCGAGCCGCAGCGAACCGACATCCGCAACCTCTACGCGGTGGTGCGCATCGCCGACGAAATTGTGGACGGTGCCGCCCCCTCCCCCGAGCGCGCGGCAGCCCTCAAGGACTACGAGCAGCGCGTCCGCAGCGCCACAGCAACCACGTTCCACACCGACCCGATCCTGCACGCTTTCGCCGATACCGCGCGCCGCTGCAACTTCGACGACGCCCACCTCGCCACGTTCTTCACCTCGATGCGCCACGACGTAACCGGCGAGGCGCACACGGAGGAGTCCGTCGAGCGATACATCTACGGCTCCGCCGAGGTCATCGGTTTGCTGTGCGTGGATGTCTTCTTCGGGGGCCGACGCCCTCCCCAGGCCGAGTACAGCAAGCTGCAGGAAGGTGCGCGGGCGCTGGGGGCCGCGTTTCAGAAGGTGAACTTCCTGCGCGACTACGCCGACGACACCAACCGGCTCGCCCGTAACTACTTCCCGCAAGCTTCTTACCCGCTAACCAAGGCCGGCCGAGACGCGATCATCGCGGACATCCGCCACGACTTCGACGCCGCGTGGTCCGCCATCCCCGCGCTGCCCAAGCGCTGCGGTGTCGCCGTCGCGGTAGCGGCGAACCTGTTCGAAGCGCTCACCGACTTGCTCGCGGACACGCCACCAGAAGCCATCCTCACCGAACGAGTCCGGGTGTCCGCGCCGCGGAAAGCAGCGATCATCGCGCGGACAGCGGCGACGGGAAGGAGGCTGCAGTGACGGAGCGCGTTGTCATCATCGGCGGGGGAATCGCAGGCCTGGCAACAGCGTGCCTGCTGGCGAAGCGAGGTTCGACGGTGGTGGTCGTCGAGAAGAATGGGCACCTCGGCGGGCGCGCGGACGAGTTGCGCATCGACGGCTTCCGCTTCGAGACCGGCCCCTCCTGGTACCTCATGCCCGAGGCCTACGACCACTTCTTCGAGCTCATGGGCACCTCCACCGCGGCCGAACTCGACCTCCAGCTGCTCGACCCCGGCTACCGCATCTACCCCGAACACCACCCGCTTCTCGACGTTCCCTTCGGTACCGACGCCGTCGCCGACCTCTTCGAATCCCTCGAGCCCGGCGCGGGCGACGTGCTGCGCGACTACCTCGCCAGCGCCGCCGATGTCTACAACATCGCGCTCGACCGATTCCTCTACACCACGTTCAGTTCACTGAGGCCGTTCCTGCACCGCGACGTCGTCTCCCGCGCATTCACCCTCGCGGTGTTGCTGCTCCAGCCGCTGCAGCGCTACGTGAACAAACGATTCCGCGACCCTCGCCTGCGCCAGATCCTGCAGTACCCGGCGGTGTTCCTGTCCTCACAGCCGCGCGACACCCCGAGCCTGTACCACCTAATGAGCCACACCGACCTCACCCTCGGCGTGCGCTACCCGCAAGGCGGATTCAGCGGCATCGTCACGGCGCTCGAGCGACTCGCCCGCGCGCACGGCGTCGAGTTTTTGCTCGAGCACGAAGCGACCCGCATCGAAGTTATCGACGGCTCCACCACCGGCATCCACATGCTCAGCGAAAGCGGGACGCGCTTCCTACCCGCCGACGTCGTCGTCGCCGCCGGAGACCTGCACCACACCGAGACTTCGTTGCTCCCCGCGTCTGCTCGCACCTATTCCGAGGCGCACTTTAAGCACCACAACCCAGGTGTGAGCTGCGTACTCGCACTCATCGGTGTGCGCGGTGCGCTGCCGGAACTGCTTCACCACACACTGTTCTTTTCCGAGGAATGGGACGAAGACTTCGACGCCGTGTTTCCTTCTTCGGGTGGCGGTGGCTCGCGTGACGCATCGCGCTCGATCTACGTGTGCAAGCCCTCCTCCACGGACCCGACTGTCGCGCCCGCCGGGTGTGAGAATCTGTTCGTGCTCATCCCGGTTGCGGCCGACCCGTCGATCGGGCACGGGGACGCGTACGGCGCTGCAGAGTCCCCGCGTGTCGCCGCCATCGTTGACGCGATACTGGACCTCATCGCCGCACACACTGGTGTCGCTGACCTGCGGGAACGGGTCGTCGTGAAGCGAACTATCGGCCCCGCCGACTTCGCCGGACGCTACTACTCCTTCGCAGGTGGCGCCATCGGGCCTGCACATACCCTGCGGCAATCCGCGTTCTTCCGCGGTCGCAACATTTCCGCCAAAGTGGACAACCTGTACTACGCCGGGCAAACCACCGTTCCTGGCGTCGGTGTGCCCATGTGCCTCATCTCTGCCGAGAACGTGGTCAAGCGCATGCTCGGACTTCGTGACGCATCTCCTATACCAAAACTGTGAGAAGCTCGTGAAGATTCTGTACATTTAATTCATGCGAAGCCTTCGACCTGGTAAGACGCTTATCGCCCTTTTCACAGCCTTCGCGATGAGCGCCACTGTCATTTCCCCGCCCGACGCCACAGCCCAGACCACGAGCCAGTGGGTGCCCGATCAGCATGAGGAGCTGTTCGAGCAGCGGGACAAACTTCTGTACTCGGAGGATGGCTCCGAGTACATCTGCCAAGTTGCCCACATCGCCGACGGGCGCGTGTACACCGATGCGCTTTGCGGCGAAGGGCATTTCTTGTACTACCGCGACTCCGAGGGCTCCATACACTACTTCGAGGACAGGCAGACCGATTTTTCTCGCAACAAAGATCTCTTCCTGAATCGCTTCGCATCCTACGCGATCCCGGACTCGCTGCTTCCACAAGTCGGTGAGTCAGCTGAGCCAGTTCACGGTTCGTACCTCTCGGCCGGGGATACCGTGACCGTTCACGGCCCACGGGAAGACTACGATGCAACGATTGAGAACACCACCGAAGGTTTCCTGGCGATTACGCTTCCGAGCCATGCGTATTTGACACATGGCGCCCCAGTTTCAGTCGGCGGCCACTACCTTGGGATGTATGAGGGGGTCTTTGACAACAACGACCACAGACAGGGACTCGTCCTCCTCGCAGACCCAGAAGTTCCTCCGACAAGCGAACCGAACAAAGTGGCGTTACTCCTCGAGCGTGAATCCATGCTGTCATATGCTCCGGGCGAAGTAAGCACGATTAACCAAGGTGACAAAATTTTTAACAACGGTCATCGTTGCACCGTCGGATACATCGATAAGCCCAACAGCCGTATTTTCTTAGCTGGTCACTGCAGCGATGGCGGCCCTCTCTACTTCACCGACACACAAAAAAGGAACTATTACCTGGGCACGATGGTGACTGAGTTCGACTTCGAGGGAAGTCTCACCAACAGCACCATGAGCAAAGACTGGGGCTATATCGATATCCCCGAAAACCGCTCGGCATTGCTCGGGGAGAATCGCTACTCCTCCGACAGCGTTCTCCTACCGTCGATGCTTCGCGTCGGACAGATGGTGTACGGCTTCGGTCAAACAACCGGCCACGTGATGGAGAACTACGTCATGGGCGTGATTAATAACGTCATCCTCCTCACACAACAAAATCCGATGCATGAGGGAGATTCCGGTGGGCCGAACTGGATCGTCGATGACGAAGGCAAAAAACACTTTATCGGGGTGAACTCCGGGAGTGACGATGTCCCAGAAGGTCAAGCCCACAAATACGGTATTGCTGTCGGATGGGAAGAAACTCCAACTAGCAACGAGTACGTGAACTATTCGGGCCTCGCGATGCAACAGTGGGACGCATACCAAAAAGCGCAGGACGAGGCCGAGAACCCCGTCGCGGTCAACCAAGGCGACACCGTGGGGCTCGACGACAATGATCGCGACCTCTTCCTCGACCAGGAGTGCACAGCGAAATACATCGATCACGTCCACCAGCGGATCTACACCAGCCCCGCGTGCACCGGGCCGGGCGGGGCGCGCGGAGTTTCTACGACATACGGGTGGCCCAAGCACTGGGCACTGGCCGAAATCGGTAGCTTCTATGATGCGCAGCTCCCCTACATCCAGGCCCCAGATGGCACGCGGTTAGGCGAAAACCCTGATGCACCTGGGGAGCTCCTTTCGACCGACCAGGTACACCTTAGTGACACGGCTAGCATCGACTGGCGTTCGTTGACGGTGGCAGGCACAGTCGGCGACGCGATCATGCTTCTCCCCTACGGGGATTTTGAGCCGGAGGTGAACACGCCGGTCACCATCGGCGACAACGTTGTCGGCCTTGTTTCCGGGATCTACTACGACGAGAACGGCCATGTGAAGGGCATTGAAGTTCAGAGCCTTCTCGAGACGAATCCGATTGAGCTTCCAGAGGGCTGGCAGGAAGACCTTCTCTACGAGTACGCGAAGGCAACTGACGAGACCGCCCCCGTGATTGTGGACGTCGAAAAGAAAGAATTCGACTCCGATGCCGAGATTGAACCCTTCGAATTCACCATCACGGACGAGTACAACGAGCTGACCGTCGAGGTAACCGACCTGCCAGAAGGTCTGTATGCGGACATTCAGTACGACGAACCACGGCTCCGCGCCACCGTCACTGTTCGAGGGACGCCGACGAAGCCTGGTTGGCAATACGCGAATGTAACAGCGCGAGATGCCCTCGGGAACGAGACCTCACGCAACCTCGAATTCTGGATTGCCGACGCCACTGCGCCCGTCATCGATACCACTCCGTTGATCTTGGAGGCCGGCGAGTACGCCGACCTTGAGATTCCAGTAACCGACAACAGCGGCTATTCCCCCAACGTGACAGTCAGCGCTCTCCCCGATGACCTCACGTCATATGAGGAACACATTTACGGGCAGACCACCGTCGTCGGAACGCACGAGCTTCAGGTAACCGCCACGGACGCCGCTGGCAATACTGCAACGGAAACAGTTCAGCTCGAGGTGCGCGACACGAAGAAGCCAGCCATCAACATGCGGAGCAACGCTCGCTGGGAAGCCAATTCAGAATTCAATGACTCCATCAGCGTCGACGTTGACGACGTAACCCCAGTCAGTGTGCGCGTCGACGGCCTGCCCCGAGGCCTGTCTTATGACGACACCAACGGCGTCATCGATGGCGTCACCGACGCGGTCGGCTCGCACGCCGTCACCATCAGCGCTACCGACACCAGCGGCAACACGTCCGAGTCGGAGCTCGAGCTGGTTGTGGAGGACACCACTGCCCCAACAGTGCAAAACGCCGAGTTTGAGCACGAAATTGGTACACCGTTCTCGCATGTTGTTGATGCAACAGACGGCGTAGGGGTGGAACGGGTTACCGTTTCGGGTCTCCCACACGGTCTGCGTTTCGACGAAAGCTCCCGCACCATCAGCGGTACACCTTCAGCGCTGGGCAACTTCCAGACTTCCGTCGAGGCGTTTGATGCGGCTGGAAATACGGGCCAGGGCGCAATTGGATTCCGCGTGGTGGACACCGTCCGGCCTCGCATCTTGGTTGACCACAACCCGCCTGCGGCAACTAAGTTCGACCTGCCGATCCGAGTCGAGGACGCAACCAAGACCGCGTTGTCCGTGACCGGCCTGCCAGCCGGACTGCGACATAAAGGGAACCGGATTGTTGGTTCGACCAAAGATTCGGGCACACACCGTGTAGTCATCACCGCCACGGATGAAGTCGGCAATCAAGCTTCCGAGACGATCACCCTTTCAGTGCCGAAGCCTCGCCCAGCCAAGACGACAGCTCCCGCAGCTCCGTCAACGCAAACAAAGGTCCCGGCAAGACCATCTAAGACGACGGTGCCCTCGACGTCAGCTACGTCAGCCCCGCAGAAGCCGAAAGGGACGACCCCAGCTGCCGAGTCTCCGCGTCAAACTTCGGTCCCAGCCAAGCCGTCCGACGAGGCAACAACGCCTACAGCCCCGTCCGAAACAACTCCGGCGGCTAGCACGCAGTCCGAGCCCCCAACTGAAGAAGGTGGCAGCGCCTCCGGTTCCTCGAAGGGTGGAATCGCCGCACTGGTAATTCTGGGCATCATCGCGTTGGTTGGTGGTGTCGTCGCTACGAACCCTCAGCTCATGAAGCAGATTCAGTCAATGCTGCCGTAGAAAGATGCGCCGACGTGCTTAAACCTTGGGTGTGTCCCAATCCCACGTCGGTGCGGCTTCATCCGCAAACGAATCCACACCCCACCCATCCAACTCAATCTCGGCAGCATCATCGCGATACCCCACCCGGCCAGGCTCACACACCCACTGCTCACCACTGGCAAACCGGAAATACAACGTCGGACCAGGCTTAACCACACGAATAAACCCATCCGTGACCAACGAATGACACC
>NZ_KV789245.1:96881-97323 GCF_001807505.1 Corynebacterium sp. HMSC08D02
TGACACCTCGAGCACAACGGCACCAAATTCTCCACATCCGTCGCACCACCTTCCGCCCAATCCCGAATATGATGCATCTGCAAAAACCTGGTATGCCCACACCCCGGCACCGCGCACTTATGCCCCCACATCCCCAACAACACCTGCACCTGCTTCGGGCTTGCCAAACGGCGTTTGCGCCCAAACCTAATCACCTGCCCCTGGGCGTCATAGAGCACACCCATCAAATCTGCATGATCCACCAGATTGGCAAGCCGTGCGGCAGGCGCCGCCATATGATTCGGTAAAAACGCCCGCCCATCTGATGTCATATGCACCATCACTTGTGCCGCCGGCGCCATCGTTGCGTGTGTGGCGGCCCCGGTGCGCACCATATGCACCATCCCCATGAGCGATTGCAGCATCAACCGTGCCGGTGGCAGCCCGAAGGTCGAGCGCATCA
>NZ_KV789246.1:0-7639 GCF_001807505.1 Corynebacterium sp. HMSC08D02
GCAACACCTTCAAGAACAAGACCACCGGCAAGGTCGAGTCCGAGATTGTCGAACTCACTGGCTACGTGGCTGACGCCAAGAACCTCGGCGTCTTCGGATGCATCGGCGCTGGTGATCGCGTTGCAGTGAGCTACTCGCTGAAGACTGACAACTACACCGATAAGGACGGCAACAAGCACTATCCGCTGGTAGCGCGCATCGACACTGTGCAGCTGATCGACTCCAAGAAGGAGTCTGAGGCACGAGCAGCACGCCGCGAGAACAGCGCAGATAACGCTGCTGCTAATGACTCTGAAGAAGTGCCGTTCTAGTTGCAACAACACCCCGCAGGGAAACCTGCGGGGTTATTTTTTCAGCACAGACCACGCATAACGCCGTCGCCGTCCAGTACGGGAGCGCTGATACTCCTGCTCCAGACGCTCTGTCTCTACACAGTGCATTACATGAGCCATTACATGCGCTGTTTTACTGCACTGTGTACTAGCCATTCCATTACGCACTACGCTGGCGCACTTCAAGTTCATTGAAATCTTCTCAGACATTAGTGGTTCTCCTTCAAGTGAAGAATGCTTTAACTGGCCCCACCTTACCGGCATTCCTCTCAAACTTGGCCTCTGTTCGCTATGAGCGTTGGGGCACAGCGCCTAAGGCGCATACGGAAGCTGGGTTAACATTTACTCATGTCTGTTTCTGAGCTGTCCACCAGTACCCAGAACTATTTGAAAGCTATCTGGGGGCTAAAGGAATGGTCATCCGAGCCCGTTACCGCCACACTTATAGCGAAACAGCTGGGACTCAAGCTCTCCTCGGTCTCCGATGCAGTGCGCAAAATGTCGAAGCAAGGGCTCGTGTCACACACGCCCTATGGCTCTGTGGAGTTAACCGAACTTGGCAGGCAGTACGCATTGGTCATGGTGCGCCGCCACCGATTGCTTGAGTCTTTTTTGGTTCAAGCATTGGATTATACGTGGGACGAGGTCCATGATGAAGCCGAAAATCTTGAACACGCGGTGTCTGACATGCTCATAGAGCGCGTGGATAAGTTCCTCAATTACCCCACTAGGGATCCACACGGCGACCCTATCCCTACGGTTGATGGACAGGTCACTATCCCCAGTGCGCACCGTCTCACCGACAGCGGCGCACAACCGCAGGTGACCGTGGAACGCATTTCTGATTCCGACCCACAACTGCTGGCCTTCCTCAAAGAGCAAGGCATCGTCATTGGGGCTGTTCTTACCACGCGCGAAGGAACGCCCTTTTCAGAATCGCTCGAAGTACAGGTAGCCGACAGTACTCAGTGGGTAGTACTTGGGCGCCCAGCTACGGACGCAGTGTTTGTAGCACACCACATCCTGTAGTCTTTCCCTTTCTCATTAATCCTGTCCCTACCTGCCCTTTTAAAAACTACGGTGCGACGTAGTTTGCAACTACGGTAGTACGTAGTTAATCTTTTCGATCATCACCTATCCCACTTATGGCTAAGGCCAGGATGAGCAGGATTGTCATGTCAGACTCACCAGATTTGGTGTACTTTTCTAGCGTTTCTGAAAACACAAAAAGATTCGTCGAACGCTTAGATAGACCCGCAGTGCGCATTCCACTGCGGCCCAAGAAAACCGGAATGATCCAGGTTTCACACCCGTACGTACTCATCGTTCCAACCTACGGCGGTGGCTCGCTCAAACGCGCAGTCCCCAAACAGGTCATCGACTTCCTCAATGACCCAATCAACCGTTCCTTTATCCGGGGCGTGATTACCTCAGGCAATACCAACTTCGGAAGCGCTTACTGCGTCGCCGGCCGCATCATTTCCGCTAAGTGCCACGTTCCAGAGCTGTATCACTTCGAGCTACTCGGCACGCAGAAGGACGTTGCCGCTGTAAAGCAGGGCCTTCACAAGTTTTGGGAGCAGCAAAGCAACTAACAATTACACCCCATTGATTTCCCACAAAATGAAGACCACATCCGCAACACACAGATTGGAAACCACAATGCCGCCACTTACGGCCACCCCCACACAGCCCATTGGCCCTACGCCCCGCACCGCTTCAGCAGACGATGCCGGCGGTGTCGGTAAGCGCAAGAGCTACCATGCACTCAACGCGCAGCTGAACCTATTCGACGATTCGGGAAGAATCCAGTTCGACAAGGACATTGAGGCAACACAAGACTTTTTAGCGCACCATGTCACTCCCCGCATGCATCAGTTTGAATCCACCAAGCAGCGCTTGGAGTGGTTGGTTGATAACGAATACTACGAGCGGGAATTCCTTGAGCTTTATGATGACGATTTTCTGTGCACTATGTACGACAGAGCCCACCGAGCCAAGCATCAGTTCCGCACTTTCCTCGGCGCATTTAAGTTCTTTACTTCATACGCACTGAAAACCTTTGATGGCTCGCGATTTCTGGAAGGCTACGAAGAACGCGTCGCCACCACAGCTTTGTACCTTGCACAGGGCGATGAAGAGCTTGCGGAGAAGCTGGTGGATGACATCATGACCGGACGCTTCCAGCCCGCCACCCCTACTTTTCTCAACGCAGGAAAAGCCCAGCGTGGCGAAATGGTCTCCTGCTTCCTCCTTCGCATCGAAGACAATTTGGAAAGCATTGGCCGCAGCGTGAACTCTGCACTGCAGCTTTCAAAACGCGGCGGTGGTGTGGCCTTGTTACTGAGCAATCTGCGCGAATCCGGAGCCCCAATCAAAAAGATTGAGAACCAAGCTTCCGGCGTAGTCCCAGTCATGAAAATTCTGGAAGATAGCTTCAGCTATGCCAACCAATTGGGCGCTCGACAGGGCGCTGGAGCCGTCTACCTACATGCGCACCATCCAGATATTCTTCGTTTCCTGGATACCAAGCGGGAAAATGCCGATGAGAAAGTCCGCATTAAGACTCTTTCGCTGGGAGTTGTTATTCCAGATATAACCTTCCAGCTGGCCAAAGAGAACAAGGATATGCATCTTTTTAGCCCGTATGACATCGCTCGCGAGTACGGCGTAGCCATGTCTGACATGTCTATCACCGAGTATTACGACGAGCTGGTTTCCAATCCGCGAATTTCTCATACGACTATCAAGGCCCGCGAGTTTTTCACCACGCTGGCTGAGCTTCAGTTTGAATCTGGATACCCCTACATACTCTTTGAGGATACGGTCAACCGCGCTAATCCCCTCAAAGGACATATCAATATGTCCAATCTGTGTAGTGAGATCCTCCAGGTCAACACGCCATCCACCTACGGCGCCTCAGGTAACTACACCACCGTTGGCCAGGACATTTCCTGCAATCTAGGGTCGCTCAACATCGCTAAAGCTTTTGAATCACCGGACTTTGGGGAAACTGTTGAAACCGCGGTGCGCGCTCTCACGAAGGTCTCAGACCTAACAAATATCGAAGCTGTTCCTTCCATCGCTCACGGTAATGCATCCATGCATGCCATTGGGTTGGGCCAAATGAATCTCCACGGTTTCCTGGCTTCCAAGCGTATTCCTTATGGCTGCGCCGAAGCACTGGACTTTACAAATATCTATTTCCTGACCGTGACCTATCATGCGCTCCGTGCATCCCATGCGCTAGCGGTTGAGAAAGGTCAACGATTCACTGGCTTTGAAGAATCCACCTATGCCACTGGCGTCTACTTCGACAAGTACATCGACCAAGACTGGGCGCCGGCCACTGACCACGTAAAACAGCTATTCCATGAGGCTGGCGTGCAGATTCCTCAACGCGAGGATTGGCTACGGCTCAAGAACCAAGTGATGCAAGACGGCATCTACAACGCCTACTTGCAGGCAGTTCCACCCACTGGATCAATTTCCTACATCAATGACTCCACCGCGTCCATACACCCGATTGCCTCCAAGATTGAAATACGCAAGGAAGGCCGCTTGGGGCGCGTGTACTACCCCGCACCGGAAATGACCAACGACAACTTGGAGTATTTCGATGACTCCTACACCGTGGGGTACAAAAAAATCATCGACACCTACGCTATGGCCACCCAACACGTGGACCAAGGGCTTTCCCTGACTTTGTTCTTCACCGCTGACACCACTACGCGGGACATCAACAAGGCACAAATCTATGCCTGGAAAGCCGGAATCAAGACCTTGTACTACATCCGTTTACGCCAACCTGCACTCCAGGGAACCGAGGTCGAAGGCTGCGTTTCCTGTGCTCTGTAGGAACACGGTCCTTCCTTCATTCACAACCATCCATCAAGAAAGAAAGAAGCTATGTCTTCAACATCAAACACTGCTGAGCTAACCAGCATCTCAGTTACGCCGCCAAGTTACCGGCATGACCCTTCAGCCCGCATCCGCGCCATCAATTGGAATCGGGTGAGCGATGAGAAGGATCTTGAAGTGTGGAACCGCCTCACCGCCAACTTTTGGTTGCCAGAAAAGGTTCCACTTTCAAACGATCTCCCGGCGTGGCAGAGGATGACACCGGAGGAACGCAACCTCACCATGCGGGTGTTCACGGGACTCACCACCCTGGACACCGTCCAGGCCACTGTGGGCGAAATCTGTCAGATCCAAGATGCCCGCACCGAGCACGAGGAGGCCGTGTATACCAACATCGCCTTCATGCAATCAGTCCATGCCCGTTCTTACTCTTCAGTGTTTTCTACTTTGAGCAGTACGAAAGAAATTGATGAGGCATACCGCTGGGCGGTGAATAATGACCTTCTCCAGGCACGCGCCAAAAAAGTGCTCACTCATTATTTTGGACCCGATCCACTCAAGCGCAAAGTGTCATCGACGCTGCTTTCCTCGCTGCTTCTCTACGCGGGTTTCTATCTTCCCCTGCATTTTTCCGTCCACGCCACCCTGACAAATACGGCAGACATGATTCGCCTCATTCTGCGTGACAAGGCAGTGCACGGTTACTACTCAGGCTACAAGTACCAGCGCGGACTGGAAACGTCTGCTCCACAACGGCAACAGGAGATGCATGATTTCACTATTTCCTTGCTCGAAGAGCTTTATGCCCTAGAGCTGGATTATTCCGGCGAGCTATATGAGCCGTTGGGGCTCATGGATGATGTAGCTGTATTCGTTCGTTATAACGCCAATAAGGCGCTCATGAATTTGGGCTACCCGGACTACTTCCCACCTGAAGAAACGGAAGTGAACCCGGAAATCCTCGCTGCCCTAGCACCTGGAGCAGATGAAAACCATGACTTCTTCTCCGGCTCCGGTTCCTCCTATGTCATTGGCACCGCTGAAGAAACGAGTGATGATGACTGGGATTTCTAAACCGTTTCCACGACCAGACCAAGGAAGCTGGCTTGAGACCATCGCGCTGTTTGAAGCCATCCGCGAAGGAAACCAACCAGCAGCCATGCGGCTTTTGGATACGTCCGCCGCACGGGAGGCCGTCCTCGGGGGACTGTTAGGACTCATCGAACTGTACTTCCGCCATGAAGAAGACAAAGTGGATAACTTTCTTACTGCCGCCCACGCCGCCGGGCCACCGCCTGCCTTTGGCTGCAAGCCTTTTCTCCCTTGATCGCACGTACCTACGCCCAACTAAAAAGAAAGGACTTCCTATGACCACCCCACGCATTAGTGTTATCGTCGGCAGCCTGCGCCGCGGCTCATTTGCGCGCAAGATTGCACACGAAGTGCTCACAATGATCCCTGAAAACTACCAGGCAGACATCGTTGAAATCCGTGACTTGCCGCTCTATGACTTCGACTACGATGACCCCTCGGTCACGGACAAGCCCATTCCAGCTGAGTACACCACTTTCCGCGACACCATCAAGAACTCGAGCGGCGTCCTCTTTGTTACCCCGGAAAATAACCGTACTATCCCTGCCTGTCTCAAGAATGCAGTGGACATCGGTTCCAAGCCCAACTCGGATGTGGCTTGGAAGAACCTTCCCGCAGGTATCATCAGTCACTCTGTAGGCCGCATGGGCGGCTACAGTTCACAGAAGAACCTCCGGCTCGCCCTGTCCTACTTCGATATGCCGCTTCCTGGTCAGCCCGAGGTATTCCTTGGCCAATCCCCCACCCTCTTCGAAGACTCCGGCCATCTCAATGAAGGCACCGCAGGCTTTGTCAAAGACTACGTTATACGCTTCCTGCAGTTGGTCGACATGACATTAACAGCCAAGCACAGCTAGCGACGGCGACTAACCCTAGCCACCGCCCTCTACGAAGTACTTGAAGGCTTCTAAAGGGCCTTCTCAAAGACACAAACCCCGGATTCACACTCATCCTTGAGTTACCTGAATCTGAACCCAGGACGCTTCAAAAAACACCGCTCTAATTCTTCGATTTTCGCTGAATTAGAGCGGTTTTAGCGCTGTCGCTGGACACTGACCCTGGCGACATCCTGTTAGGCCGCTACAGGGCCATACAGGGCAGGGGAGACCCCCATCTACGGCTTGCCGCCGTCGGGGGACTCCTTGTCACCGTCGTGGTCGCGCTGTTGCTCCTGCTGGCGGCGCTTAGCGATGCGTTCCAGCGCGCGACGCAGTACTGCAGCGCTTTCCTCCTGAGTACGGTCGATGACGATCTCGCGGTACCGTTGCTTCATCTCTGGGTTGCTGTCAATCTCGACCCGCAAAAAGTCCTGATCAACATGCGAAATCTCCTGCAACGACTGCGTTGCTTCCTCGATGATGATCTTCGCTTCCTGCTCTGCTTCCTCGCGCGTTACTGCAGCGTCACGTGTGGCCTCATCATGTTCTTCACTGCCGAATTCTTCGGCAAGGTCAAGCAGCTCATCTGCCTGAGCTTCAGCGAGACCCAGCGTCTGCTCAGCTTCTTTGCGTGCGTCACTGCGGATCTGCTCGGCTTCTTGCTCGGCCTTTTCGCGTGCTTCGCTGCGGAGCTGTTCAGCTTCCTGCTCTACACGCTTGAGCTTGGCTTCGGCGGCGCTCTCAACCTCCTTGGCACGGTCCAGTAACTCTTCCGCCCGTGCCTCGGCAAGACCCAACTCCTGTTCAGCATCCTTCTGTGCATCATCACGAATCTTTTCGGCGTCCTGCTCGGCCTTCTCGCGTGCTTCTTTGAGTACGCGCTCGGCAACCTCGCGAGCCTGCTGTTCAGCATTTTCCTGCACACGCTGGGCTTCTTCACGGGCCTGCTGCGCCCGTTCGAGTTCTTCTGCAGCTTGCTTGCGGTCTTTCGCTGCAGCATCGACATCTCGCTGTACGGAGCTGTGCTTCCGTTCCACCTCGTCCTCACGGTTCGCAAGGTCGCGCTCCCGGTCCTGCTGTTCGACGTAACGGTCAAGATTCAGCGACTCATTGTGACGTTCAGACACATCTAGCTCTACCGGGTAACCCAACGCGTACATGTGCTCTCGAAGTCCACGCTGCGCGTCGATGAACTTCTGGTTCCCGGAGATTTGTTTGCCCTTCTTCGGGCCAGATATGTACCGCACCGACTCATCAGTGTTGTACGCGATGCCGGGCCGGCAGCGGAGCTTGTCGGGATCAGCCCCCTCTTCGGAGGGGGCTTTTCCTGTTTCCGGCTTAAGGGACATTTTGTGCGTAAACACGGCGTGTCGCGATAAGGGACATTTTGTGTGTGTGTTCAGCTCCGTCCGGCCCACCTTTTTCTCACTCCTAAGCCGGGATTCCACTGATGATCAATGCCGGTATCGAATTCTT
>NZ_KV789246.1:7659-8726 GCF_001807505.1 Corynebacterium sp. HMSC08D02
CCGGTTTACCAACGCAGGTCAGCGCAAAATCGGCCAAATAGCACGAAATGGGCCCAAAATGCCGTGACCTGCATTGGTCGACGCTAGGAGGTCGACCGGAACACCCGCTAACTCGATGCGGCCAGAATTGTGCACGTCAAGGGCTTTGCTCGTCCCCTGGCTATATGCGACCGCCCAACGCACAGGCGGCTGGTTCTAGTTCCTTAGAGTCCTTGATCTCGCTGGGGTTCCTGTGCTGCCCGCAGACTCCATACCACACACCAGACGTCATTCGGTGTTGATTTCTCAAAACGGGCAAATGGAACTGTTTTGAAAACCATATCTGGTTGTTGGCCGAGGCCATCCCGGGAAACCAGATAGACATCTACATACAAAATGTCCCTTACGCCCACATTCGATCTTCGAGCAATAGCGTTGGGAACCGAGACGCGGTCTCCAGCGTCTAAATATAGACAAGCATTCGCAGATGGAGTATCGCCATGATGAAAACAACCACGATTAATGAAGACATTGAGTCAATGAGCAGGGCGCATAACGGACTGTCGCCTCGTGCATGGAGCCTGATTAAGCACCGAACCAAAGAATTGCTCGTATCACATATCGCCGAGTGCGCGGCAACATGGGGAGGAGATGCCAGCAGGGCGGATGCAAGCGGGTGGCAGGTCTTTGGGATTGACCAAGCAGTGCGGCTTTTGGGGGAGGAAACCCTTGGAGCGCAGTTTCAGCGATTGAATGCGTTGACAGAAGGCCTTTCTAGGTACTTGTTGGCCAAGTATTACCAGGTTCCTGCGGGCGTCTATGACGAAGTGACGGATGAACAGATTGATGCTGTCGACGCTCTCCTGGGCACGGGCGATGTTAGGAGCGTTGTAGGCGAGGTCGTTGAGGAAGCGGTTCGTCGTATCCATGTCGTTGAGGTAAAACATGCGCTTGAACAGTTTGTAGCAGGAGAGTCATGAGCGCACATGCTATTGAACAGACCGTGTATCCCGTGTTGCGCGGGACGTATTGCCTCAATGTTGGATTGGACGCTCGCTCGCGGCGAAGACGCAACCCGTTCCAAGCTT
>NZ_KV789247.1:0-21634 GCF_001807505.1 Corynebacterium sp. HMSC08D02
TTTTCGTATTTTGATCGGCAAATTACGAAACGAGCGCGCTACAGACGTGTCACAGGTCATAAAAAGGCGCGCCCCTTGCGTGTCACCGTGACGCAGCATCCCGGCCGTGTCACATAGCTACAACCCCTGCAGCGTGCCCTCAATGAGGACGGTCTATGTCGTAGACATGTGCCCGTAATGTGTGTCTGTGTCTCTCCCTTAAAAGGTTTGGGTCGAAATGCCGCAAAATTACGAAACATCCCCGAAATGTGACGTGTCTGTGCAGGTCACAGCGTTATCGCGTGTTTCGTAATTTGGTTTTCCGATTTTCGTAGTTCTACGAAACCGCAGGTAGAGCGTTTCGTAATTTTTTCGTATTTTGATCGGCAAATTACGAAACGAGGTCAAAACTACGAAACGAGCACACTATAGACGTGTCACAAGTCACAAAAAGGCGCGCCCCTTGCGTGTCACCATGCCGCCACACAACAGCTGCCCCACCACAACACCCCAGCCGTGCCACGTGGCGTGTAGAAACGTGCTCGGTTCGATTCGTAAAGATTAGGTCGCAGGCTATTGTGCGCGACGCATAAGTTCCGTACGATGGCCCCCAGACCGTATGTGGCGTTTTAATTCGTTTTTGGTTTAGCCAGCCGCATACGGGGGATAACCCCGAGGATAATTCATAAAGAGACAGCCTCTCGACCGTGATAGGCGCGGTTCCTCCGACGAGATAGACCGGTCGGCAACGGCATTGCCAACCACAAAAGCGGTCAGGTAGGGAGTAAGCGCTCCCGTAAAGCGATGGGACGGCAGACCACCGTTCTAGCGAGTTGAGCACGGCACTCCAAGCCGCCTGAATAGCAAGCCGGTAAAGCACCCCGCTCCGGGACAGATCAATCTGCCCAGGAGCGTTTTTCTATGTCCGAAAAGGACACGACTACCGCCGTCGCGCCACGCTTTTACACGCTGCAGGAACTCGCCGATCTCGGCGTCGGCTCCGAGTCCACGTTGCGAAAAGCTATTAAAGAGGGCCGTCTTTCATTCCACCGTTTCGGCACCGCCTATCGGATTCGCCAAGACGATCTCGACGCCTACCTCGCGGCCGCACGCCGCCCTGCCCCGCAGCTATTCGACGGCTTCGTCGATGCCGTCGTGAATGCAGCGCCCCAACTGACAGATGAGCAGCGCCAGCAGCTCGTCACGGTGCTGGGCGGTGTGAAGCACTAATGCGGACAAACCCGCCTACGACGAGATCCCGCCGCTTAGCTCAGCTAGTCAGGCTGGGTCTTGAACTGAGTGCGAGGGCTGATGGGTGATGGCCGTGCTACTACACACGCGCGCTCCACCGTCGTGCCCCGAGTCCAAATAAACAGTTCATTCAACCAAGGAGAACAAACCATGTCTTTCAGAGACGATTACGCAGCAGCGCTGCGCGATGAGCAGCAAGCAAAAGATACCGTGAACGAGGCGCGCCGTGCACACAAAGCGACAAAGGAGCGCCTTGCGCAGTTGCGCAAGTATGCCGAAGAGTTCGAGGTGAATCTCGACGGTGACAAGTCCGCCAGCACCGAAGGGGACGGTGACAAGTCCGCCAGCACCGAAGGGGACAGCGATACACCTGAGAACGGTGACGGCGACACGCCTGAGAGCACCGAGGGCAGTAAGCCGAAGCGGCATCTAGAAGTTGTACCCGACTAACCCTTTAGCCGTACACGCAATCACCTCATGTGTGTACGGCCACGCGGCGTGACGACGTACAGCCGTCACGTTTGATGTCGCCACACACCCCGCTCGCAAGGGCGGGGTTTTCGCGTGTGTGCGGGTGGCTGCGGCACCGCTACACGTGACACTGTCACGATGCTTGCGCCGGTATCGGCGACGGGGCATATACACGTCTGCCCCGTCGCCTGGATCATCCGCCACATGGCTGGCGGTATGTCGCGCTGCTGTCATGCGCGGTTTTGGCCGGCATAGTCTTGTATGGATGTGAAATATGCCGAAGACGGGGCCGTGGGCGCAGCAAAGACAGCAGCGTGGACAGAGCAGATTTCAGCAGCTGTGCTGCTGAAGTTGTGACCGCGACGGCAAGTGATATGCGGCGGACGCCGCATGATGCCGCGTCGTGAGATACGCCAATATCCATTACGGCACGCTTGCCGTGATGGAGCGTTTCGTGATGACCCAAACACGACACATCGATGCTGGCATATCCGAATGTATATCGACAAGATATATCGGATTGCCGGCAGTGTCGTGATGCGGAGCATGGGTCATCACACAAGGTGCAGCGCCAGCTGCACTATTGGGCATCTTGACCGGAGCGCAGCGGAGGGAAAGGTAGACCCAGCCAGACCGAGCGAGCGAGGTCTGAGTCTGGGGCTATGAGGGGCGGCGCGTCAGCGCCGGGCACCGGGTTATGCGAGCGCCAGCGAGCAGTAATACCCGGTGCAGTGCCTCGGCTATGCCGAGCGCCGGAGCGCAGCGGAGGCGTCGCACCCCCTTATGCCCTTTTCCCCCTTCTACCCCTATAACGACAAACATATAGGGGTTTTGACACAGAAGGGGGCTGCGACCTGCGTGTTTCGGGTCTTTACGTGGTCTTCGACCCTTACCCGAAACGGCCCGTTGATGCGCGAAGCGCACATGGTGCCTACGCAAAACCTGCAGGTCGCCACGCTGTGCGCACCACATACGGCGTCAGTCGTTGTATGTCGGTCTTAAAGTAAGGGCCGATGACGGGTGGAAACGCCGCTTGCGGCGTCTTCCCGCGTCATCGAGACACCTGCAGCGAGCCTGCGAGCGCAAGGTGTCTAACCGAACGGCAAGACCGACATCGTTGACGTGGTGCGCGCAGCTCTACCCTGCACCGTGACACCGCCGTCAGGCGGTCATTGCAGGGTGGTGAAAATCCCGCAGCGAGCCATCCGCCGCAAGGCGGTGTTGATGCTGCTGCGGGGGTCAACGACACGGGTCCGAGTAACACACTCCATATCGGCCCGTGCCACAAGCACAGTATCGGTGCAGACGTATCACGCTCGCGGCGGCTATATGCGCGCAAGCGCATGTGATGAGCACCGCCAGCGACGTGTGTTTCGCGAGCGCCCGCTCGCAGCAGATCCAGCAGCAGCTGTTGATGTAAATGTGTAGCGCCGCGACTCGATAAGGCTGCCCTGTGGCAGCGGCTGTGCGGCCCTGTGGCGGCCTCACACGCCTCGGATGGACGGAGTGCGCGTGCAGAAGAACAGTTTCGAGACGTCGCTGTTCGTCGTGTATCTGCCGAAGTCGATGTGCAAGGAGATCCCCGACTACTACACCAGTGAGGTGGACGGGCGCGAAGTGAAACGTCCGCGCTATGTCGCCCGCGACTACGAAGAAGCAAAGAAGTACCCCGAAGAGTCAATGCGTTGGCTCGCCGAGAACTTCATTCCCGGCGGTATCGACACAGTCGCCGGCGGGGACATGAACTTCGACGAATCGACGCCACACATCCAGTTTCAGGCGGACACCCTCTCCCCTCATCCGGACAAGCCCGGTACGCTGCGTTGCCGCCCTGGCATCGCGTACAACACAGGCCCCACGGTGCGGTACAAAGACGGCCCGAAGAAGGGCAAGCAGATATCGGGCCAACAGAAGTTCATCGATGCACAGCGAGAGCTTCGTGAACACATGCACTCGTTGGGTTATCTGGTCGAGCCGGAAGTCTCTGAACGACACGACGAGTCGCTGAACCTCGACCGCTACACCGAGCAGCAAGACCGAGAGCGGGATCTCAAGAACCGCGAAGGTGAAGTGGAAGTCAAGAAGCGCTCCGTGCAGCGCGACATGAACGCGATCGAGTGTGATCGCGAGCAGGCAGCAAAAGAACTCAAGCAGGCCCAAGAAGCCAACGAGAAAGCGCAAAGTGTGCTGCAGCACGCCGAAGAACAGGCCCGCGCTGTTGCTGAGCGCGTACTTCGTGAATCACGCGAGAAAGCCGAGCAGGACGCCGAACAGACCATGGGCCTTGCCGAAGCGCAAGCAGACGAGCTGCTCGAACGAGCCGAAGAGACTGCACGGGCCAAGGCGAGCGCGATTACAGCCACGGCCCGCAGCGAAGCGGAGTCGATAACTCGCAAGGCCGACGAGGCCCATAAGCAGGCTGAGCGCGACGCCGAGACGATCTGCAGTGAAGCACGAGGTGAGGCTGCAAGCATCCGCGACGAGGCCACGCGCGACGCTACATCGATGCGTGAGGATGCCCGCGAGGACGCTGATCAGATCCGCCGCAACGCGCACGCGGATGCCGAAGATGAAGCCGCCATCATCATCGAAGAAGCGGTGAAGTCAGGACAGCAGTTGGAGCATCTGGACAAGAAGTTCCTGGTGCAAGAACTGCACGGCAGCCCGGAGTTGCTTGAGCGCTTTACACAGTTCAAGGAGTCGCAGACCTCAAGCAAGCACAGTGACGCGCGCCGACGTGCACAGGAGCGTATCGAGAAGCGCCGCCGCCATCAGCAACAGCAGCGTGACCGTGATGGCGGTGATTAGTTGTAGCACTGCTCTCCCCCGCCCTGTACGGCCCTGTAGCGGCCTAGCAGGGTGTCGCCAGGGTCAGTGTCCAGAGATAGCGCTAAAACCGCTCTAATTCAGCGAGAATCGAAGAAATCTGGGCCACGCTGAGCGGAGTGTCACTACGTTGTGCAACGAATTGGCCTGTTGAGTGGCGGAGATATTGCGCAGCACGTCGGCCGGGACAATGGCGCGTGTGCTGCGCAGAAGAGATGTCCGTAGAAGGGCCGACAGAATGTCGTTGTCATTCTGTTGCGTAGTAAAGGTGTCAATAGGAGGGCCTGACCCCCGGAAAGTGGACACGTCGGGGGTTATCTATGCTGCTTGGGTCAGTGTAGCTGATGTGAGTGCTTCGAAGTCATCGGGGGCTAGAAGGTTGCACCAGGAGTGTCGTCTGCGCGTGTTGTAGCGCATGCTCATAGGCATCGATGATGGCCGCATCGGTGAGGCGTTGTCCAGCAGCACGGAGCCGGTGTCCGGTCTTTAAAGCATGGCGGAACGCCGTTTCATCACGGGCCGCGCACCCTTGACTAATCCAAAGGACACGGACGCCGTCGATCAGTTCTGGGTCATATTGATCAAGTCCTGCGCCTATTTCGTTTTCAACATCTTCTGCAAGAGCTTTGAAGGCTTGGGCTTCTTCTCGACGAGCCTTCACTGCATTGATGAGTTCACGACCAGAGCTAAATTGCTGACGCATGTTTTTACCGTACTGAGGGTGTCCAGCCATCTCACGCACCTGCCTTAGAAAGTCCTGGAGGCGAATGACGCGATCGTGTTGGTGATACCAGCGATATGCCTCTACTGACTTACCAGTATAAAAAGGACTACGACTAAAACGGTGCGCAAAGTGCGGGTCATGTGCGAGAAGAGCGCCTAACTCCTGGCTCGTAGCTTTTAGCAGCTCCATATTGCTGGAATGCTTATTTTTGCCGGTATACACCGGGTCAATCAGCCAAATAAACTGAGCTTTACCACTTAGCGGATTAATCCCGGCCCATGCTGGCCCAATGCCTCGCTGGACAAGGGCGAAGATAACGCTTTTAACATAAGCATTGAGATGAACTGGATGGCCTCCAGATTCTCCGGGCTGGTCAACATCAATAACCATAACCGCAGAATATTGCTTATTCGTCAGCATGACGTATTCACATCGACCGAGTTTCTCCGAATCAGTGCGATAAAGTCTCGGAACGCTGCGCTTCTTACCGGTTTCTTCATCTACCACGACACGGTAAGCACTTTGAAAGTCACGGCTGATAGAACCGTGTAGCGCATCACGCCCAAGATGCTGGAGAAGTTTTTCCCGGTCAAGCTGACTTGCCGGAGTATCATCTAGACCTGCGCAATCCTGGCGCACTCTAGATGGCGTACCAACACGCGCACCGGTCAAAGTGCCCGGAGAGGAATCATTAGATAGAATCATGCACATGCTTTCCCCCAGCTACTACTGGGTGATAAGCGAAGGTCACTTGGTTGCCGCCGAGTGGCCTTCTTTCGTCTTTAGTATCTCTCAACTGTAAAACACATGACTGTCATTTTGTGCGAGACACACATAAAGATATGTTTTACCTGCAGTAACAGTGTTTGAAATATATTGCAACAAATGCTAAAACCGCAGAGTATCCTGCATAGATACAAGACATCGACTATGGATCATAGGGGTTAGCGGTACTCATGTGTACTGCCGTCCAAATCAAAGGCTTGGTTGTCACCGAGGCAACCAGGACTACTCCAAGCACCACAGCCTCCAGGACTACAGATAACCAAAGAGCCTTTAAAGAGAAACCACATAGATAAACCCCAGTACTTTCTTCCTCACTGCCAATGCTCACTGGAGTGAACAATCCCTTGTGACTTTTGTCGAAGCTCCGCACAATGGTTATAGGCTGCTTCCCCCCGAACGGCCACTATGTATAAGTTCTAGCCCTGCCTCTCGCCCCTCAGGCAGGGCTAGAACTCGTTAATGATTTCTGAGTCAATCGAATACGAACACTTCAGAGTACTAAGAGTGCAACTCCTACGGTAATCATCCGTTCTCGCCACGTAACTACTAGATGAGGGCACCCCTACCGGTAATCACTAATACAGGGTGCCTATCGTGATGATTACTTTGACTGCTGCTCGTCCTTGGCGGCGACAATCATGTGCGCTAGCACCTCCAGGAACTTATTGAGGTTGCCTGGATCTGCCGTGATGGTTTCGAAGACTTCCTGAGACTCCCGGGCCGCCTGCACGAGTGCGCCGAACCCTTTGTTTTTAAAAGCGTCAGTGCCAGCAACCTGTGAGGGGTTATTTTTCCTGACTAATGCCTGCACAGGGGCTGCTAACTGTCTCCGGCGTAACTGAGCACTCCAGCTGGGATTCGTCTGTTCCACTCACCAATCTCGAACGCCTGCGAATCCAGTTGACATGGCCGGCTTCGTACCATGAGCACCAGCGACTGATCGGTGTTTGGTGGTGTCCGGCCCGTACCGGTCGTCACTGCCTTCGCCGACGTGGCAAGGAAGTCCACGGTTCTCATTAGACCGGGACCACTACTCTCCGACGCGCAGCGACACCGTCCAGCGGGTCGCCCCGCAGCATCGTTTCGCCACGAGGCGCATGTCGGACGCTCCAGCCATCGTCTGCAGCACGCGTGCGATGTGGCTCATACGACCACCCCCTTCTTGCGGAATACCTGCCAGGGGTATACTGTTGACTTGTACAGGTACCCGGTAGGGGTACTACAGAGACACAAGGAGGATACATAATGGCTTCGAACAATTACCAGGTGACGGGCATGACCTGCGGGCACTGCGAGATGTCGGTCCGCGAGGAAGTCGGTGAGATCCCCGGCGTCCAGGACATCCAGGTCAGCGCGCAGACCGGCAAGCTTAACGTCACCGCCGAGGGCGAGATTGACGATGCCAAGGTCCTCGCGGCGGTCGAGGAGGCCGGCTACTCGGCGGTGCGTGTCTGATGAAGGCCGGAGGACGGCTTGCGCTCTACGGGGCCGGGCTGGTGGTGGCGTTCGGCGGGGCCTTCGGCCTTGCCGGCGCCGTCATTCCTGACAGCTTCGTAGCAGCATGGGCAGAAGGAAGTGACGTGAACACACACGGTGAAGGACACGGCGGCGCTGCGCAAGAAACTGCGGAGCCCACTCTGAACGGGGTCTCCGCAAGCGCGGACGGCTTCGTACTTTCCCCAGTCCAGGCTCCCACGGCTGCAGGCGAGGATGGAGACCTGAGTTTCCAGATCCTCGACGAGTCCGGCGAAGCGGTGACCGAGTACACTACCGCGCACGAGAAGGACCTGCATCTGATCGCCGTTCGCACCGATGGTACTGGTTTCCAGCACGTGCACCCCGAGCTTGACACGAGCACAGGCACTTGGTCGGTGCCGTGGACCTGGGACGAGGCGGGCACCTACCGCGTGTACGCCGACTTCACACCCGAGGGCGAGGGAGCCGAAGGGATCACCCTGACTCGCGCCGTCGAGGTGGCGGGCGACTTCGCCCCTGTTGAGACCGAGTCACAGACCACCGACGAGGTCGACGGATACACCGTCTCCCTGAATGGCGACCTTACCGCCGGCACCTCAAGCGAGCTCACCATCTCGGTCGAGCGCGACGGTCAGCCGGTGACCACGCTGGAGCCCTACCTGGGCGCGTTTGGCCACCTGGTGGCGCTGCGCGAAGGCGACCTCGCCTACTTGCACGTCCACGCCGAGGGCGACGAGCCCCAGGCCAGGGACACGGCCGGACCCGAGATCGGATTCGCAGCGGAGGCCCCGACCGCCGACCGTTACCTGCTCTACCTGGACTTCCAGGTCGATGGGCAGGTGCACACCGCCGAGTTCGTGATCGACGCCGAGCATGGTGACGGCTCGCAGACAGACGATTCGCATACCGGCGGCCACTGATCCGCAGGGCCTGGCGTCGCACGAGAGATGAAGAGAGAAGGAAGAGGATGAGTACATTAGCGCCCCCCATCGGTGGGCCGGACATCGAGCTGGAGATCGGCGGGATGACCTGCGCCTCCTGTGCGAACCGGATCGAGAAGAAGCTGAACAAGCTCGAGGGCGTCGCGGCCACGGTCAACTACGCCACCGAGAAGGCCAAGGTCACCGTGCCTGCCGGCTACGATCCGGGCCTGCTGGTCGCCGAGGTCGAGAAGACCGGCTACACGGCTGCGCTGCCCAAGCCCAAGGGCACCACGGCGAACACGTCGGAGACCGAGGCCGGGGAGGAGGAAGACACTGAGCTCACCTCGCTGCGCCATCGGCTAGTCGGCGCCATTGTGCTCACGGTTCCCGTGATCGCCATGGCCATGATCCCCGCACTGCAGTTCGTATATTGGCAGTGGGCCTCACTCGCGCTTGCCGCCCCGGTGATCATCTGGGCAGCCTGGCCGTTCCATAAGGCCGCATGGACGAACCTCAAGCACGGTACCGCGACGATGGACACACTCATCTCGATGGGCACCTCGGTCGCACTGCTGTGGTCCGTCTACGCACTATTCTTCGGAACCGCTGGCACACCCGGGATGACGCACCCGTTCGAGTTCACGATCGCTCCCTCGGATGGCGCGGCGAACATCTATCTCGAAGTTGGCGCGGGCGTGACGATGTTCATCCTCGCCGGCCGCTACTTCGAGAAGCGCTCCAAACGCCAGGCCGGGGCCGCGCTGCGCGCCCTCCTGGAGCTCGGCGCGAAGGAAGTCGCCGTGCTCCGCGACGGCGTTGAGGTGAAGATCCCCACCTCTGACCTCCAGGTCGGCGACGAGTTCATCGTTCGTCCGGGTGAGAAGATCGCCACCGACGGCATCGTGGTCTCCGGCTCCTCCGCGGTGGACGCCTCCATGCTCACCGGCGAGTCCGTACCGGTCGAGGTCCGCGAGGGCGACTCGGTCACCGGTGCCACCGTCAACGCGGGCGGCCGCCTTGTCGTGCGGGCGACCCGTGTCGGTTCGGACACGCAGCTTGCGCAGATGGCGAAGCTCGTCGAGGATGCGCAGACTGGCAAGGCCGAGGTGCAGCGTCTGGCTGACACGATCTCCGGCGTGTTCGTGCCGATCGTCATCGTCGTCGCGTTCATCACCCTCGGCGCCTGGCTGGGAGCCGGATTCCCCGTCGCCGCCGCGTTCACCGCAGCGGTCGCCGTGCTCGTTATCGCCTGCCCCTGCGCGCTGGGACTCGCGACTCCGACCGCGCTGCTGGTCGGCACCGGCCGCGGGGCGCAGATGGGCATCCTCATCAAGGGCCCAGAGGTGCTGGAGTCCACCCGCAAGGTCGATACCGTCGTGCTCGACAAGACCGGTACCGTCACCAGCGGCAAGATGACCCTGACAGATGTGATCACCGAATCCGGTGTGGACCGTGCCGAGCTGCTGCGCTTCGCGGGTGCGTTGGAGGACTCCTCGGAGCACCCGATCGCGCAGGCGATCGCCAAGGGCGCCACCCAGGAAGTCGGCCAGTTGCCCACGCCCGAGGACTTCGCCAATGTTGAAGGCAAGGGCGTGCAGGGCATCGTCGAGGGCACCCCGGTCGTCGTCGGACGCGAGTCGCTGCTGGCCGACTGGTCACAGAAGCTCTCTCCGGAGGTCGCACGGGCGAAGGCTCAAGCTGAGGGTGAAGGCAAGACGGTCGTCGCGATCGGCTGGGACGGTGCTGCGCGCGGCATCCTCGTCGTCGCCGACACCGTCAAGCCCACGAGCGCGGAGGCGATCCGCGGGCTCAAGGAGATCGGCCTGACCCCGGTGCTGCTCACCGGTGACAATGAGGCCGTGGCCCGCCAGATCGCCGCCGAGGTCGGCATCGAGGAGGTCATCGCCGAGGTGCTGCCCAAGGACAAGGTCGACGTCGTCACCCGTCTCCAGGGCGAGGGCAAGATCGTCGCGATGGTCGGCGACGGCGTCAACGACGCCCCCGCGCTCGCGCAGGCCGATCTGGGCCTGGCGATGGGCACCGGCACGGACGTCGCGATCGAGGCCTCCGACATCACCCTGGTCCGCGGCGACCTGCGGGCCGCGGTCGACGCGATCCGTCTGTCTCGGAAGACACTTTCGACGATCAAGACCAACCTGTTCTGGGCATTCGCCTATAACACCGCCGCGATCCCAGTCGCAGCGCTGGGCATGCTCAACCCCATGCTCGCAGGCGCGGCGATGGCGTTCTCCAGCGTCTTCGTCGTCGGCAACAGCCTCCGCCTGCGCGGGTTCAAGAGCGTCGCCACGAAGTGACGAACGAGAACCCACCCATCCATACCAATCCGATACAGAACCCACCCATCCATACGAATCCGATACAGAAGGAACACCAGAAAATGAGCAACTGCTGTAGCACGAACGAGACTAACCCCGCCGCCGAGAACGGTGGACGCGAGAACCTGCTCGGCGGGGGCGCCGATGACATGACCACCTGCCCGGTCATGGTCGGCACCCCGGTCAGCAAGAAGACCGCCGAGGCCGCCGGCCTCTACCGCGACTTCAAGGGCGAGCGCTACTACTTCTGCTGCGCCGGCTGCGGCCCCGCATTTGATTCGGACCCCGCCAAATACGCCGCCAACATGGCGTAATCCACCAGCGTGCCGGGGTGCCGCGGCACCGCTGCGGCACCCCGGCACCTGATCGGAGCGAACCGACATGACCACCCCGACCTCAATGACCGAACCTCACATCGACACCTGCCCGGCGGGAGGCGACGGCGATCCGTCCGTCCACGGATACATCAGCGACAAGGCGACGTACCGCAATCGCCTGCGGCGCCTCGAAGGCCAAATCCGCGGCATCGATCGGATGATCGATGAGGACCGCTACTGCATCGACATCTTCACCCAGATCTCCGCAGCCACCAGGGCACTCGAAAACGTCGCCCTCGGACTGCTCGACGATCACCTCAAGCATTGCGTCCTCGACGCCGCCCTCGCCGGTGGACCAGTCAGCGAGCAGAGGCTCGGCGAGGCATCCGAGGCCATCGCCCGTCTCGTTCGCTCCTGACGCCCGCACACCAAATCGATCACGACCTGCAGCCCAGGAGTTTCCCTATGACCACACAACACGTCCTCATCCTCGGTTCAGGAGCAGCCGGAGCCGCAGCCGCCCGCACTCTCGCCACACGTGACGACGTCCGGGTGACGATGGTGACCCGCACCGGGGAGACGCCTTACACGCGAATGCTCATCAAAGGAATCGCGTTCGGCCCGACCCCGCCGGAGATGATCAAGCTCCCGCTACCTCAGATTGAGGTCATCGCCGACACCGTGCTCGATGTCGATACTACGGCGAAGCGGGTCCAACTGACCTCCGGCGCGCAGGTCTCCTACGACGCGCTCATTGTCGCGACAGGGAGCGTGCCCCGCTCTCTGCCCGCGGGTGTACTCGAAGGCGACGACGTCGGACAAGGCCGGGTCACTGCTCTGCACTCCTTGGAAGATGCCATGGGTATCCGCGATCTGCTGACCAGCCTGGCACGGCCGGCGCGAGTGACGATCTATGGCGGCGGAATCATCGCAGCCGAGACCGCTTCGTCGCTGCAAGCCGACGGACACATGGTCATGCTGGTCTCTCGCAGTTCTGTTCCCGGCATCGGAGCGTTTGGGGCGCCGGTGGCTGAGCGCCTCGCCGCTGACCATGCCGCCAAGGTGCAGACTCGATTCGGTCGCACTCTCCAGCATGTCGACGAAACAGAATCCGGTGTTGCCATCACCCTCGACGACGATCAACGCATCGTGGCCGACTTACTCCTCGTTGCGCTCGGCACGACGCCCGCAGCCCCGTCGCCGTGGACGAACGGCATCGACGTCGATGATCGCCTCCGTGCCGCAGCAGACCACGTCTACGCCGCCGGAGGTGTAGCTACGCATCACGACGAAGCACTGGGCGTCTGGCGCATCGACCATTGGGAAGACGCCGCCGCGCAGGGCACGCACGCCGCACAGGCCGCACTGCACGACCTCGACATCAGCGACGATCCGGGCACCTACCTGCCGCGCAGCCCCTACATGGCGCTGGTCTACGGTCAGATGATCTCCGGAGTCGGGTACACCGCTGGTGCAGACGCCCAGGTGGAAGCCGGCGAGGAGTTCATCGTGCGCCACGAGACCGACGGCACCGTCGTCGGCGTCACCGGCATCGACGCGGTCGGCACCGTCTACCAGTGGGGTCAGCAGCTCCACGGCCTGCAGGCATAGACGATGGCGGGCGACTATACGAGGCAGATCCCGCGGCGGGGTTTCGCGCTCGCGATGGCAGCGACCATTCTCATGATGGCGGCTGCCAGCGCGCCGTCGTTGTTCTACCCCCAGATCGCAGAACAGCTCGGACTCGTCCCCGTCGCCACCACACTCGTATTCGCGGTCTACACCTTCACCCTCCTGGCCGCGCTGCTCTACCTCGGACCGCTCTCCGATCACATCGGCCGACGTCCGGTCGTAACCGCCGGTTCCCTGGCGCTGGCACTCAGCCTGGCCATGTTCTGGTTCGCCGACAGCCTCGCGACACTCCTGGTCGCCCGCGCTCTGCAAGGACTCGCAGCGGGTCTGCTCATCCCGGCCCTGTCGGCGATGATGATCGACTTCGAGCCGCCGTCGCATCCGAACATCGCAGCCCTGTGGAACACGATCGGGCCGATGATCGGTCTCGGGACCGGGGCACTCGGTGCTGCGCTGCTCCTCGATCTCACCCCCGAACCGACAACTGCGGTCTTCGGCCCGCTCGTGCTCGCCTTCCTCACCGTGGCAGCGACGGTGTGGAGCACACCGGAACTGGTCCCCAAGACCCGGATACGACGTGGCGACCTCCGCCCGCGGTTTATGGTGCCACTGCACCTGCGCCGCATGTTCACCGCCGGTGTGCCCGCGATTATCGCCGGGTGGGCGACCAACGGACTCTTCCTCGCGCTCGGAGCCGGCCTCGTCGGCAGTGAGCTCGGGGGCTCCACGCACACCCACGCGGGCATCGTCATCTTCGCACTGGCGATCTCCGGAATCACCGCCTCGTCCGTCCTGCAGCGGCGTTCCGCCCGCACCATCAGCCTGTATGCGACCAGCGCCCTGGCATTCGGCACCGCAGCGAGCATCGTCGCCCTCGCACTCGGTTCCTACCCGGCCTACGTCGTGTCGGTCGCGATCGTCGGTTCCGGGTTCGGCACAGCGTTCCTCGGGGTGCTGCGCACACTCATGCCCCACACGGCATCGTCGGAACGCGCCGCCGTGATGGCTGTGATCTACACGGTCGCCTACCTGGCATTCGGCGTGCCCACCATCGTCGCCGGGTTGCTCGTGCCGGTACTCACCCTGTCAGGAACGATGACAGTCCTCGGTGCGATCATCATCGCCCTCAGCCTTGCAGCCACCGTCCTACGCCTGCGCATTCCTTAGCCGGCCGCAGATCCGGCAGAGACTGACGACTTCTCCGAACTCCCCACCGACTCTCGCCGCCGAACCGCACCCGACCAAGAAGAGCAGCCATGACCTATGCGATCGCGCTTCCCTGCGCGGACGTCAAGGACCGCGCCTGCATCGACGAATGTCCTGTCGACTGCATCTACGAGGGCGAACGCTCGCTCTACATCCATCCCGACGAATGCGTTGACTGCGGAGCCTGCGAACCGGTTTGTCCCGTCGAGGCCATCTACTACGAAGACGACCTGCCCGACGAATGGTCTGACTACTACAAGGCCAACGTCGAGTTCTTCGACGAATTTGGTTCTCCCGGTGGAGCCGCGAAGATCGGACCGGCGGGCTTCGACCATCCCCTCATCGCCGCATTGCCCATCCAACATGAGCAGTCCCTCTGAGAAGGACAATTCGATCGATTCACGCCGGTACAACGCGCAATCCTTGACTAGTACCCCTGGGGGGTATAGGGTAGGTGTCATGATGAAAGGAGCTGACATGCAGAGGAGACTGCGAGCAGGGCTGGCAGCAGGAGTGCTCGGAGTGACACTCGTGCTCGCCGGTTGCAGCAGCGGAGCAGACGAAGACCAGCAGACCGACCCTTCGGCTACTGAGGAGCAGGGCCACGGCGGCGACAATGCAGAAAGCGGAGATGAGGAAATGGATCACTCGATGGAGCACCCGATGGACGGCGGACCGGCACCCGAGGGTATCGCCGAAGCCAGTGACCCCACATACCCGGTCGGCACAGAGGTACAGCTCACGGCCGACCACATGGAAGGCATGGACGGTGCGACAGCGACGATCTCCGGCGCATTCGACACGTACACGTACTCCGTGAACTACACTAACGCAGGTGGCGGCGACCCCGTCACGGACCACAAGTGGGTCGTGCAGGAAGAAATCGAGGATGCCGGCGACGAGCGCCTGACCGATGGCACAGCGGTGACGCTGCTCGCCAAGCACATGGAGGGCATGGAGGGCGCGAGGGCCACCATCGCTTCGTCCACCGATGAGACGGTCTACATGGTCGACTACGAGACGGACGGCATGAAGATGACGAACCACAAGTGGGTCGTCGAGAGCGAGATCCAACCAGCGCCCTGAGCCGACGTTCGCTTGCCCGGCGACCGGGTGAGCGGCATGGCTCGATGACGAAGGAGAAGAACGATGACGGACCCGAACTCACACCAGCACCACGGTCACGGAACCGATGCACCCGCTCACGGCGAGCATCACCACGGGTCTGTGTCCGCGCACGCCTCGGCGGAGGCGCACGGCACGCACGAGGGCCAGCACACTGGACACCAGGGCCACGCCATGAACCACGGGCAGCACTCAGACCACACGGGCCTCGATGAGAACGGTGTCCACGGAGATCACAGCGGCCATGGCGGCCACGGAGATCACAGCGGCCATGGCGGCCACGGGGACCACGTTGGCCAGTTCCGCCGGCTGTTTTGGATCAACCTCGTCATCGCCATCCCCGCGGTCACCCTCTCGCCGATGTTCTCCATGCTGCTGGGCTACGAGGTCCCCGGCTGGGCGGGCTGGGTCGCCGCGGTACTGGGCACCGTCATGTACGTCTGGGGCGGCAGGCCCTTCCTCACCGGCGCCGTCAGCGAGTTGAAGTCCCGCAAGCCCGGGATGATGCTGCTCATCGCTCTGGCGATCACGGTGGCCTTCTTCGCCTCCTGGGCCGCGACCCTCGGGCTTGTCCATCACGAGCTGGAGTTCTGGTGGGAGCTGGCGCTGCTGATCGTGATCATGCTGCTGGGCCACTGGATCGAGATGCGCTCCCTGGCCCAGACCACCTCGGCGCTCGACTCGTTGGCTGCACTGCTGCCCGACGAGGCCGAGCGCGTCGAGGGCGAGAACGTCGTTAAGGTGGCCCCAGCCGACCTCGTTGTGGGTGACGTCGTGATCGTGCGCCCCGGCGGCAGCGTTCCGGCCGACGGCACCATCGTCGACGGCCGCGCCGACATGGACGAGTCCATGATCACCGGCGAGTCCCGCCCGGTCTCTCGGGGCGAGGGCGAGACAGCTACCGCCGGCACCGTCGCCACCGACTCCGGCCTGCGGGTGAAAATCACCGCCACCGGCGACGACACCGCCCTGGCCGGGATCAACCGGCTCGTCACCGAGGCCCAGAACTCCTCCTCCCGCGCCCAGCGGATCGCCGACAAGGCCGCGGCCTGGCTGTTCTGGTTCGCTCTCGGCGCGGCGCTGGTCACCGCTGTCGTCTGGACGCTCATCGGCATGCCCGACGAGGCCGTGGTCCGTACCATCACCGTACTCGTCATCGCCTGCCCCCACGCCCTCGGCCTGGCGATCCCGCTCGTGGTCTCCATCGCCACCGAGCGCGCCGCCCGCGGCGGCGTGCTGGTCAAGGACCGCCTCGCCCTGGAGTCGATGCGGCAGGTCGACGCAGTGCTCTTCGACAAGACCGGCACACTGACCAAGGGCGAGCCCACCGTCACCGGCGTCGAACCGACCGGCGACCTCGACGCCGACCAGGTCCTCGCCCTCGCGGCCTCGGCCGAGGCCGACAGCGAGCACCCGCTCGCCAAGGCCATCGTCGCCGCCGCCAAGGACAAGGGCCTCGCCCTTCAGCAGGCCAGCGGCTTCTCATCCTCGCCCGCCGTCGGAGTCACCGCGACTGTCGCCGGCCAGGAGGTCCGCGTCGGCGGCCCCCGGCTGCTTGAGGAGACCGGCCAGCACGAGGTCGGCACAGCCGAGGAATGGCGTTCTGAGGGCGCGATCATCCTGCACGTCCTCCGCGACGGCCAGGTGGTCGGCGGCCTCAAGCTCGCCGACGAGATCCGCCCCGAATCCCGCAACGCCGTCGACGCCCTCCACGCCCTGAGCGTCGAGGTCGTCATGATCACCGGCGACGCCGAGGCCGTGGCGAACGAGGTCGGACGGGAGCTCGGCATCGACCGCGTCTTCGCCGGCGTCCGCCCCGAGGACAAGTCCGCCAAGGTCGCCCAACTGCAGCACGAGGGCAAGAAGGTCGCCATGGTCGGCGACGGCGTCAACGACGCCCCGGCACTGGCCCAGGCCGACGTCGGCATCGCGATCGGCGCCGGCACCGATGTCGCCATCGCCTCGGCCGGGGTGATCCTGGCCAGCTCCGACCCCCGGTCGGTGCTCTCCATCATCCAGCTCTCACGACGCGCATACGGTAAGATGAAGCAGAACCTGTGGTGGGCCGCCGGATACAACCTCATCTCCGTGCCGCTTGCGGCCGGCATCCTGGCACCGGTGGGATTCGTCCTGCCAATGTCGATCGGCGCGATCCTGATGTCGGCCTCCACCGTGGTCGTCGCGCTCAACGCCCAACTCCTGCGGCGCATCGACCTCACACCCGAAGCCAGCACGCGTTCCGTCCTGGAACGCCAGAAGTAAGGACATGCCCATGTCTGTCGACACCGATTCTCATCAGCACGGATACATCAACGACAAGGAGCGCTACCTCGGCCGTATGAAGCGCATTGAGGGTCAAGCCCGAGGGATCGCGAAGATGATCGATGAAGAGAAATACTGCATCGACATCCTCACCCAGGTATCCGCCCTGACCCGCGCCCTCCAGGGGGTCGCGACCGGTCTACTCGACGATCATCTCAAGCACTGTGTGCTCGACGCAGCGAAGCTCAGCGACGAGGCGGCCGTCGAGAAGATACAGGAAGCCACCGACGCCATCAACCGACTCGTCCGCTCCTAATCCCGGACCCCGAGGCCGCGTTCCAGGACACGGCGGGAAGCCCTCACGACGCCCTCCACGCCTGATCCTCACCGACACGCCGTCCGCCCGCGATGCGCCCACTTTCGCTCAACGGGCCAGGCGAGCCGGCGCCCACGGCGTGCGCTTGCAGGCCGCGGCCGGGCTGCTGCGCATGAGTGCGGTGTACCAACGCCCCGTGGTCCGCTCGACCGCACCCCTACGATCCTCGTCCTTCGCACGCTCCATTCCGACCCCGAGCTGCAGTGCGACGTCACCGTCGAAACCCTGACCGCGACCGTCGACCCCCTGTCCCTCGAACTGCCGGAGACCTCGCTGGCACCCGCTTGGACCAGCGTCGAACCCCCACAACACGGGTGGAGATACATTGCGGACGTGTCCAGTCTGACGCTGATGCGTAGCGTCCGTGCCGGCATCGAGGCCGTGGCCCAAGCACTTCCCGACAAACCCGGCGACGATGTCGCCCGCAAGATCCGGGGCATGGTCTGGGGCACCCCGGACACAGCCCTCGCGTCGCTGCCACAAGGCGTCGCGTTCGCCGCCTACGTCTTCGGGTTCCTCAGCTCCGAAGGAGAGGCCGCGATCTCCACCGCCGGCCGCTGGACGCGGTTGACCCTTCCGACTGGACACGTACTCCTGCGCGGACCCGTCGTCTCTGGCCTCACCTCAATCCGCCGCACCCGGCCACGCGTCTCCGAGTCCTTCAAACCAATCGGATAATACTTGATACCCCATAGGGGTAAAGGGTAGGATTGGTGACTATGAGAGAGGCTGAACACGCGCACGCCACGTATGACACACCGCACCTGGATGCGGCCGGGATCGTGAGTCGGCAGCAACGCGAGTCCGGCGACTTCTACCTATTGACCGGTGTACATGCCGGGCATCAGCAGCAGGAACGCATCCCTGCGGGTTCAACCTCGAACTCGCGACCAAACTGACTAAGGAGGCATTATGCCCCGTTTTTCCCGATTGACCCCTGAGACCGCAGTGGGGAGCTCACGAGACTTGCTCGGCGATCTCGTCGAGCGGCACGGCGAGGTCGGAGACATGGTCTCGACGATGGCGCATTCCCCGGCGGTGCTCGGCGGTTATCTCCAGCTGAGCAAAGCCATGCGTCGCGCCAAGCTCGACCGCAAGGTCAGCGAGCTCGTTTCGATCGCCGTGCAGTCGCAGCAAGGATGCGGAATGTGCCTGGCCTCGCACATCAGCGCGGCACGATCACTCGGGGTCAGCGATAACGAGATCGCACTCGCCCAGCAGGGTACGGCGATGACCGGCCCGGTCGCGGCGATGATCGCGCTCGGCCTCCAGGTCTACCGTGAGCCTGCGTCGATCACCGACGAGCAGATCGACGAGCTTCGGGGGTTCGGGTACAGCGACCGTGAGATCTCTGATGTCGTCGGGGTCGTGTCGCTGAACATTCTCACCGGCGCCTTCAACCTGGTTGCCGGCCTCACGCCGGGCGACTGATCTTGCCGGCGACTTGGCGCCTTGGCCGAGAGGATAGGCAGCGGTCTGCAAAACCTTGTACACGGGTTCGAGTCCCGTAGGCACCTCCACTTTCCGCCGAATCCAATAAGGCACGCGTCGCAGGAAGCGGGCAGTCCACCCTCGGGCGCGCCGGAACCTCTGAGCTTCATTTCGCATCGAGCGACAGATCACACTCGACAATATCGTCATAGAGCGATATAATCGCTATATGACTATGAATCAACAAGAGGGGGCAACCCTCGACGAGGTGGCGACAGCAGCGTACGCCCACCTGTTCCAGGCATTTGCAGAACCGACGAGGTTGGCGATCGTGCAGCACCTCGCCTCGGGCGAGCACCGGGTCCGCGATCTGGTCGAGCACATGGGCCTGGCCCAGTCCACGGTAAGCAAACATGTCGGCTTTCTCGTTGAGTGCGGCCTGGCGACGATGCGCCCGGAAGGGCGCTCCACCTGGTACTCGCTGACACAGCCCGAACTCCTGCGTACCCTCGTCGCCGCTGCCGAATGCCTCCTCGATGCCACCGGCACGCAGGCCCTGCTCTGCACGCACCTGCGACTCCCACATACCCACCACGCGACAGATACGGAGAAGAAGTAGACATGGGCGCAGGACACAATCACGGCCCCGCAGCCAGCGAGACCGGGCACCCTGGAGATTTCCGCAAGAAACTCTGGATCGCATTCTCGATCACCGCGACGATCGTCGTCGCCCAGGCCATCGGCTCGGTCATCACCGGCAGCCTCGCACTGCTAACCGACACCGCCCATGCCATCACCGATGCCGTCGGCCTACTGGTCGCACTGATCGCCGGGACGCTGATGCTCAAGCCCGCCAACTCCAAGCGCACCTGGGGGTTCCGACGTATCGAGGTGATCGCAGCCCTCGGACAGTCGGCACTGCTGCTGGTGGTGGGCACGTACGCCGCCATCGAAGGAATCCGGCGACTGTTCGAGCCGCCGGAGGTGCCCGCAAGCGAACTGCTGATCTTCGGCATCATCGGCCTGGTCGCGAACATCATCGCCATCACCATCCTCGCCTCCAGCCGCGGTTCGAACTTCAACATGCGTGCCGCGTTCCTCGAAGTCCTCAACGACGCCCTCGGCTCACTCGGAGTGATCATCGCGGCGATCGTGATCTCCACGACCGGGTTCATGCAGGCCGACGCCATCGCCGGACTGTTCATCGCCACCCTGATCGTGCCTCGCGCGTTCAAGCTGATGCGCGAGACCACCGGCGTCCTCATGGAGTTCACTCCTAAGGGCCTCGACCTCGACAAAGTCCGCTCACACATCCTCGAACTCGACCACGTCCAGGATGTTCATGATCTGCACGCCTCCACTGTGGCGACCGGCCTACCGACCCTGACCGCCCACGTCGTCGTCGACGACGAATGCTTCACCGACGGTCATGCCGCCCAGATGCTCCAAGAGATCAAAGACTGCGTCGCAGGACACTTCGAGGTCTCCGTCCATCACGCAACCTTCCAGATCGAGACCGAGCACATTGCCGAACATGAACCGGAAGTCAGCAAGCACGACTGAACGCAGCGCCCCCTCCCGGGCTCGTACCGGGCGGGGCGCTTCCGCATCACACAGGTAGGCACTACCCCTATGGGGTACTATGGCCAATTGGCACCACGGGCAGGCACGAGAAGGAATCCCATGAAAAACCTCAGGTCATTGCCGAAGTACGGCGGGAAGAAAACCGCTGCAACCACCGTCGTGATCGGCGCTTTCCTGCTCACCGGATGCGCGGCCGCCAACGACTCACCCTCAGCCACCTCGGCCAGCGGAGCCGAGATTCTTGTCGAGAATGGTCTCGAAGGCCTCGACGTGCGGGAGCTGGTCGAAACGCTCGATGCGATCCCGCTGGACGATCGCACGGAGACCTTGACCACGTCGATCACTGCGGAGATGGTCACGCTCACTGATCAGCACGAGCACGCGACAGAGGTGCGGTTGCCCAGTGACGAGATCTACGTATCCGTTGCCCCGTATCGGTCGCAGACCCATGATTGCTGGTGCTGTTGCAAACTCGCGTTTTCGACGAAAACGGCGGATCCGGTACCAGCGTTGCGCTGCACACTAACAAGTAGTTAGTTATCTGGAATTCCTGTTTGCAACAGCACCAAAAAATAACCCCGCAGGTTTCCCTGCGGGGTGTCGTTGTTAGAACGGTGCTTCGTCGTTGTCGGCGTCAGCGCCAGCCAGGGCGGCGTTCGCCGCCTCGCCTCCGCGACGGGCTGCGCGCGCAGCGGACTCTTTCTTGGAGTCGATCAGCTGCACGGTGTCGATACGGGCGACCAGCGGGTAGTGCTTCACACCGTCCTTGTCGGTGTAGACGTCGGTTTTCAGCGAGTAGCTCACCGCGACGCGATCGCCGGAGCCGATGCAGCCGAACACGCCGGGGTTCTTGGCGTCCTGGACGTAGCCGGTCAGCTCCACGATCTCGCTTTCCACCTTGCCGGTGGCCTTGTTCTTGAAGGTGTTGC
>NZ_KV789248.1:0-2102 GCF_001807505.1 Corynebacterium sp. HMSC08D02
GCTGTTTGTGTGTGGTGGTTGTTTGTTGTTTGTTTGTTGTGTGTTTTTGTTTTGTTACAAGGGCGTACGGTGGATGCCTTGGCATGCTTAGCCGATGAAGGACGTGTGAGGCTGCGTTATGCCTCGGGGAGTTGCCAACAAAGCGTTGATCCGAGGATGTCCGAATGGGGAAACCTGGCACTTGTTATGGAGTGTTACCTGCAGATGAATGTATAGTCTGTGTGGGGGTTACGCGGGGAAGTGAAACATCTCAGTACCCGTAGGAGAAGAAAACAATTGTGATTCTGCTAGTAGTGGCGAGCGAACGTGGATGAGGCTAAACCATGCGTGTGTGATACCTGGCAGGGGTTGCGCGTGTGGTGTTGTGGGCGATGATTGTGGGTATGCTGCCATGTACCCCTATGATGCGGCGTGTTAGCGGAAGTCACCTGGGATGGTGTGCCGGAGAGGGTGAGAGCCCCTGTACGTGAAGGCGTGTCGTGTTGTGGTGATTGTTTGCCCGAGTAGCAGTGGGCTCGTGGAATCTGCTGTGAATCTGCCGGGACCACCCGGTAAGCCTAAATACTAAGTGTGACCGATAGTGAATAAGTACCGTGAGGGAATGGTGAAAAGTACCCCGGGAGGGGAGTGAAAGAGTTCCTGAAACCGTGCGCTTACAATCCGTCAGAGCACCGCGTGTGTGTGATGGCGTGCCTTTTGAAGAATGAGCCTGCGAGTCAGCGGCATGTCGCGAGGTTAACCCGTGTGGGGTAGTCGTAGCGAAAGCGAATCCTAATTGGGTGTTGTAAGTGGCATGTCCTGGACCCGAAGCGGGGTGATCTACCCATGGCCAGTGTGAAGCAGCTGTAAGAGGTTGTGGAGGCGCGAACCCACTTAGGTTGAAAACTGAGGGGATGAGTTGTGGGTAGGGGTGAAAGGCCAATCAAACTCCGTGATAGCTGGTTCTCCCCGAAATGCATTTAGGTGCAGCGTTATAGTAGTTTGCCGGAGGTAGAGCTACTGGTTGGTTGAGCGGGACTATCATCTTAGCAACATCAGCCAAACTCCGAATGCCGGTCAAGTGTTCTATAGCAGTGAGACTGTGGGGGATAAGCTTCATAGTCGAGAGGGAAACAGCCCAGATCGCCGGTTAAGGCCCCTAAGGGTGTACTAAGTGGAAAAGGATGTGGGATCGCGAAGACAGCCAGGAGGTTGGCTTAGAAGCAGCCATCCTTGAAAGAGTGCGTAATAGCTCACTGGTCGAGTGGTTCTGCGCCGACAATGTAGTGGGGCTCAAGTACACCGCCGAAGCCGCGGCATAGTTTTTACTATGGGTAGGGGAGCGTCGTGCATGGGGTGAAGCCATACTGTAAGGGGTGGTGGACTGTGTGCGAGTGAGAATGCAGGCATGAGTAACGAGAGATACGTGAGAATCGTATCCGCTGGATGACTAAGGGTTCCTGGGTCAAGTTCGTCTTCCCAGGGTGAGTCGGGTCCTAAGGCGAGGCCGACAGGCGTAGTCGATGGTCAACGGGTTGATATTCCCGTACCCGTATGCATGCGACAAAGAGTGAAGCGGTGATACTAACCACCCTGAACTGGCAACATGCGCACCACTTGTGGTGTGTGGTTGTTGGTGATGCGTGGGGCCTGATCCGTGGTAGTTCAGTGATGGGGTGACGCAGTCAGGTAGCCGCGCCAAGTGTTGGATATCTTGGTGTAAGCGTGTGGCACGTCGACTTGTGAAATGCGGTCGATATTTTGTGTGAGGCGTGATGCGTAGCCCAATTGTTGGGTGATGGTGGTGATCCTTTGCTGTCGAGAAAAGCCTCTAGCGATGTGTGTGTATGGCCCGTACCCGAAACCGACACAGGTGGTCAGGTAGAGAATACTAAAGCGGTCGGGTGAACTGTGGTTAAGGAATTCGGCAAATTGCCCCCGTAACTTCGGGAGAAGGGGGGCCCTTGCTGGTTGCATACTTTTTCGGTGTGTTGCTGGTGGGGGTCGCAGAGAATAGAGGGGAGCGACTGTTTATCAAAAACACAGGTCCGTGCGAAGACGGTTAAGTTGATGTATACGGACTGACGCCTGCCCGGTGCTGGAAGGTTAAGAGGACCTGTTAG
>NZ_KV789249.1:0-442 GCF_001807505.1 Corynebacterium sp. HMSC08D02
TGATGCGCTCGACCTTCGGGCTGCCACCGGCACGATTAATGCTGCAATCACTGATGGGGATGGTGCACATGGTGCGCACCGGGGCCGCTAAGCATGCAACGATGGCGCCGGCAGCACAAGTGATGGTGCATATGACATCAGATGGGCGAGCGTTTTTACCGAATCACATGGCCGCTCCTGCCGCACGGCTTGCCAATCTGGTAGATCATGCAGATTTGATGGGTGTGCTCTATGACGCCGACGGGCAGGTGATCAAGTTTGGGCGCAAACGCAGGCTTGCAAGCCCGAAGCAGGTGCAGGTGTTGTTAGGGATGTGGGGGCATAAGTGCGCGGTGCCAGGCTGTGGGCATACCAGGTTCTTGCAGATGCATCATATTCGGGATTGGGCCGAGGGCGGCACCACGGATTTGGAGAATTTGGTGCCGTTGTGCTCGAGGTGTCA
>NZ_KV789249.1:462-51519 GCF_001807505.1 Corynebacterium sp. HMSC08D02
CCCCCCCCCCTCGTCATTTGTCAAGGCTGTCGCCCGCGCGCGATGGCAGGTGCAATTCTGTTCACAAATTCCCGAGCAAGCTTTTCATCACACCTGCCACCCAGAAACCTGTAGCCGCCGCAACAATCAGAGCAGCTTTCGGTACCTGTCCTTCGATGAAGAGCTCGTCGGTGCCGTGGTAGCGCGCTGGTTAGACGTCGATTGCGACGAGTTTGTGGCCGTTGTGTTCGATGATGTCGGCGGTGACTTCGTAGACGTGCGAGATGATGTCGGCGGTGACTTCGTCGCGGCTGATGTTGGCGTAGCTGGTGCCGTCGTGAAGAAAGAGAAATTGGTCGCAGTGGCGTAGTGCTACGTTGAGGTCGTGAAGTACGGCGATGACGGCGATGTCGCGCTCAACTGCGAGTTGGCGGACGAGACCGAGCATTTCGTATTGGTTGCGGGGGTCAAGGTTGCTGGTTGGTTCGTCGAGAATGAGGATTGATGGTTCTTGGACGAGCGCGCGTGCGAGTATGACTTTTTGACGCTCACCTCCGGAGAGGGTGCTGATGTCATGGAGTTGTTTGTCTGCCATTCCGACGAGTTCCAGCATGTCGGCGCACATTTGGAGGTCTGATTCGCCGACTGCCCATTGGATGTGTGGTTTTCTGCCGAGGAGGACGTAGTCGAAGGCGGTCATTTGGGTGGCTTCGGAGTGTTGGGCTACGTAGGCGGCAAGTTTTGCCATGTCTTGCCTGTTGAGCGCGGTGGTGGGGGTTCCGTTGAGGGTGATTTCTCCGGTGTGTGGGGTGAGGAGTTTGATGAGGTTTTTGACGAGGGTGGACTTGCCTTCTCCGTTGCGTCCGAGGACGGCCATGCATTCGCCGCGCGCGACTTCGAAGCTGACTCCGCGTAGGACGTGGTTGGTGCCGTACGAGAAGTGGAGGTTGTTGCATGTAATCATGGGTGCGCTGTGTGGCTTCATGCGCGGACTCTCCGTTTGAGTAGGAGGAAGAGGAAGATGGGCGCGCCGACGATGGAGGTTACTGCGCCGATGGGGAGCACGACTGGGCTAATGATGGTGCGGGCGGCGATGTCGGCGAGGAGGAGGAGGGTGGCGCCGCAGAGGGCGGTGCCTGGGAGGAGAAAGCGCATGTCGTTGCCGACGAGGCGTCGAATGATGTGTGAGGCGACGAGTCCGATGAAGCTGATGACGCCCACGAAGGCGACAGAGACTGCGGAGATCAGGGCGCAGACGAGCAGGCTGATGGGTACGAGCACTGGGACGGGTACGCCGAGGCTTTTGGCGGCGTCGGTACCGGCCTCGAAGGCGTTGTAGTTCCAGCGGTTGTACATGAAGTAGGCGAATGCTGCTGCGGCGATGCCTGCGGTGAAGAAGATTTGTGTCCAGCTTGCGCGGCCGAGGGAGCCGAAGGTCCAGTAGACGACTGAGGCGACTTTGATGTCGTCGGCGAAGTATTGGACGAGCGAAGTGCCGGCGCTAAACATTGCGCTCAGCGCCACGCCTGCGAGTACGAGTACTGCGGGGCCAGCGTTGAGTGCGCGCGAAATGAACATGATCACGAGGGTGGTGCCCATGCCTCCGAGGAACGCGAATGCCGTCACGAGGGCGGGGTTGCTAATGCTGACGGCGGCGTCGCCGCTGACGTTATTGACCTGGGCGCCCGCGCCGAAGTAGACGATGGCAACTGCCGCACCAAACGCGGCGCCTTGGGACACCCCGAGCGTTGAGGATGAGGCGAGGGGGTTGCGCAGCACGTTTTGCATGATCGCACCACACATGGCTAAGCACATTCCAACTGTGACTGCGATGCATGCTCGGGGCAGGCGGATGTTCCATACGATGAGTGAGTCGCGCTCCCCGCTCGGATGCAGGAGTGCCCGCAGGACGTCGCCCATCCCCATCTCTGCCGATCCGGCCTTGAGCGAGCCAAGGAAACAGAGGCATAGCAACAGGAACGCCGCCAGTAAGACTGCGTATTTGCGCAGTGTGTGCCGATGGTAGTCGGCAGTACTGGCGGGCCGTTGTGGCTTAGCCGTTGGCTTGGTCACTGAGGTCGATCTTTCCGTAGTACAGGCCACCGGCTTCCATTTCGTCGAAGAAGCTCTTGCCCAGCATGACCTGCATGATTTCTTCGGCCTTCTCTTCCAGATCGATGTCTGCGAACTGCTCGGGGTAGAGCACCTTTCCGGCGTGGTAGGCGTTGATCAGCAGGTAGGTGATGTTTGGCCCGGCTGCGTTGGTTGCCGGCATTGTGTACACCTGGCCGTTTTGGACAGCGCGTAGCCCGTTGAAGTAGTCGGGGCGCAGCTTGTATTCGTCGCGGACCAGGTCAAGGTTGCCTGGGTCGAGGAAGATGACGTCGGGATCCCACTCGGGGATGACTTCCCAGTCGACCTCGGCGCCGTTACGGCCGTTCTCGAACGTCTGCGTTTCTTTCAGCACGTCAGCGACGTTGTGGGCGTCGATCGCGTCGAATGCTGGGAAGTCCACGTAGGTGTAGGCGAACCCGTGTGCGCCGTTGAAGGTTACGGCACCTGTGTAGACCTTCTGTTTGTCTTCTTCAGCGACGCCCGCGACGCGGTCCTTGAGGTCTTTCTTCGCGGTGGCGATGTAGTCGTTGATTTCCTTGGCACGGTCTTCCTTGCCGGTCACTTTTCCGACCATTTCGAGGGTGGTGGCGAAGTCGTCGTCAATAAATCCCTTAGAGAGGTAGCGGATGCTGACGACGGGAATGCCGGTTTGTTTTTGCAGTTCGTCAGCGGCTTCTGCGTTGAAGCCGGCGAGGATGACGTCGGGGTTCGCGGTGAGAATTTCTTCCGGGAAGGCATTGTTTTCGCCGGAGCCGCCGCCTTTACCGATGACGGGTAGTTTCCCAAGCTTGTCCGCGTACACGTTGCTGTAGTCGTACGTTGCGCGTGGGCCGGATTGGTCGGTCTGCTCCGAGCCGACGAGCATGTCCACCAGGTCCATGTAGGCGGCGATGCGCGGCCCCATCGACCCGACCGCGACGACGCTATTGACCTGTTCTGGGATGGTCACTTCGCGGCCCATATTGTCCGTCACGGTGATGGTGGCATCGCTGGCGGTTGTCGTCGGCGCGGCTGTATCTTCCGCGGGACTCGAGCAGCCTGTGAGCGTCAGCGTGACCGCAGCACCGACCGACAGCAATATCTTCTTGAACAACGCACTCTCCTTGGGTTGACCCCTACTCAAAAATACATTCAATTGAATGATACAGTATTTTATGGTTGGCGTTCGTCCACGCGCCAAATTGCGAGCGCGTACGCCATCGTGAGAGTGACGTCAATACGCTTATCGACGCCTTCGCCCGGCAACGCAGCGAGCATCCTCTCTGCAACCTCATCCCCATACTGCGCCCTCGCGCGTTCGGCTTCGTAAGAGACATCGTGGGCGTCGTACTTTCGGGATCGCACACGCGTCTGGTAGCGCAGTTGCGGCAGGTAACCTTGGGATATTAACCAGTCGACGTGCAGCGATCCGCCGAAGGGTTTCGCCACGACACCCGCGTCACGCAATGCTTGCTCAAGTAAACTCGTACTGCGGTACGTTGGCTTATTGACGACACACCACCGCGACGACAACCGCATCAGCGCAGCAACGTCATCAATAGTGTTAACGCCCGGGCTCCTATTCGCGATCACCGCGGAAAACGTACGGCCCGTGAGCGGTTCGGGGATTCCGGCGGACCAGTCGTGTGTGTAAAAGGTGAGGTTTTTCGACGTCGGTGTAGCCCCAATCATCGCCGACGAAATATCGAACCCGTAGCCCTCAGCAATATGCGGTGCCATCTTGCCGAGGTGCCACCCCGGCCCACAGCCGATGTCCAGCACCGTGGAATCCGGTGTGAGCACGTCGAATTCATCCAACACCTCGAGGAGAAGGTCGGGCCCTTCTTCCAGGTTGCGTGCCCAAGTCGGGGCCTGATCATTCCAATATTCGATTGACATATTAACTACCGTAGCGGAAACGCAAACTCGACTTAGGCTTCCGACCTGCGATTGTTTGAATAGAGGTGCCTAATCTCCCAAGGTTTCGGTGTTTTTGGGGAAACCTTGGACGATTAGGCAGCTGTATTCGGCTTGTGGCGCAGGTGCAATTTTGTTCACAAAATCCCGAGCAACCTTTTCAGCACACCTTCCACCCCCGAAAACACGGAACGCCGAAAAACACCGAACCAGCAGCCCCGGGCTACCCCAACAGCGCGTTATCGATGAGGCGCACGCCGTCCACCGTCGCCGCAACCAGCGCCAGGCCAGGACCGGACGTCGGCTGCAGCGTATCTGGATCAACGACCACCAGGTAGTCCAGCGTCACGCCCTCGGAAGCCGCGAGCTCCGCACGCACGGCATCCACGTCCAACGCGCCCGCGTCGACCTGTTCCTGCAGCGTCCGCAGCGAACGCGACAGTGCCAGCGCCTGCGAGCGCCCCGCCTCAGAGAGACGCACGTTGCGGGAAGACTGCGCCAGTCCGTCCGCGGCGCGTGCGATGGGCAGGGTGCGGATCTCCACGTCGTGGTTCAGGTCGTGAACCATCCGGCGCAGCACCGCTACCTGCTGCGCGTCCTTCTGGCCGAAGTAGGCCACGTCCGGTTTGGCCAGGTTGAACAGTTTGTTTACGACGGTCGCTACGCCGTCGAAGTGCCCCGGCCGCGACGCGCCTTCCAGGACGGTGCCCATCTCGCCGGTGCGAACCCAGATCTGCGGCACCCCTCCCGGGTACATCTCCTCGACACTGGGCGCGAACACGATGTCGACGCCGCGCTCCTCGCAAAACGTTGAGTCCGCCTCAATATCGCGTGGGTAGTTGCGGTAGTCGTCGCAGTCGCCGAGGTCGGTGAACTGCAGTGGGTTGAGGAACACGCTGGTAATCAGCGTGTCGACCTCTCCCCGGGCCCGCTCAATCAGCGTGCCGTGCCCGGAGTGCAGCGCGCCCATTGTCGGCACCAGGCCGACGGTCCCGGTCGCTTCGGCGCGCGCCGCGCGCAGTTCTTCAACAGTGGTAATGACTCGCATGGTGGCCTTCCTTAGTCCTCGAACGATTCGGCAGCAGCAGGAAAGTCCCCCTTTTCGACGTCCTCCCGGTACCTCCGCGCGCCCTCCAGCAGCTGCGCGCCCAGGTCCGCATACTGACGTACAAACCGCGGCGTTTTTCCGCCGGCGCGGAACCCGAACGCGTCCTGCCACACGAGCACCTGCCCGTCAGTGCCGTTACCTGCGCCGATGCCGATGGTCGGGATCGGAACCTCGTTCGTTACCCGCGTCGCGATCTCCGAAGGCACCATCTCCAAAACGACCGCGAAAGCACCCGCGGTTGCGACGGCGGTGGCGTCGTCAAGTAGTTGTTGAGCTGCGTCACCGCGACCTTGGACCACGTAGCCGCCGAGCGCGTGCTCGGACTGCGGCGTGAACCCGATGTGGGCACAGACGGGAATGCCGGCGTCGACAAGCGTTTTGATAGTCGGCGCCACCTCGACGCCGCCCTCCAGCTTCACTGCCTGCGCCCCGGTCTCCTTCATGACGCGCACCGCCGCGGCGAGCGCCTGTGCCGGCGACTCCTCATACGTGCCGAACGGCAGGTCAACCACCACAAACGCACGCTGCGTCGAGCGCACCACGGCCGAGGCGAACGTGATCATTTCGTCGAGCGTGATCGGTAGGGTACTGGTGTGGCCGAGCACCACGTTGGCTGCCGAATCCCCGACGAGCAGGAAGTCGATGCCGGCCTCGTCGAAGAGTTGGGCGGTCATGGTGTCGTAGCTGGTCAGAGCTGTAAATTTGCGACCCTCAGCCTTAGCCTGGGCGAAGTAACGAGTACGAAGGCGTTTCATACCGCCTTATATTAGGACGGTGCGTGGCGGTTTGTTGGCGGTTATTGAAAACCGGATGTCCACCATGGTGTACACAAAACCCTTTACAATCGCGCGAAATGCATTAGGTTGTGTAGAAACACTTTCAAAACGGGGGGACACTTTGCGCACCTATACCTTGGCACCACTGCTCGCCGCCACACTGCTCGCTGGCTGCTCCAGCACCACCCTTATCGACGCCCCCTCCGCCCGAACCAACGCCCCTCCCTCGGATGCTTCGGGCGAGAAAGCTTTCGTCTTCGAATCCGGCACCGTCCCCATCGGCGCCTTCGACCCATTCACCCTCGCACCAGAAGACTACTTCGATCCCTGCAACGACATCACCGACGAAGAATTCCGCCGCGCGGGCTTCACCGGCGAAATCAAGCGGAGCACGGACGGGGAGATCGACTCGCCGCATGGGACTTCGGTTTGTACGTTCAGAGATCCTGAGAACCTCACATTTATTGGATTGATGAGTGTGGAGGGAAATCGGAAAGTGGCTGAGGAGTTGGGAGGGGTAGAGGAGAATGTCGTTTCTAAGGTGCTCCCAGAACTATATGCATATCACCGCGGATATTATGTGAGCTTGCCGAATACCTGCATTTCTCAAGTTGATACTGAACGCGGTGGTATCGCAGCTGCTTACTACACGATCGATGAATCTGTCCCTGTGGACGAGCACTGCCGAATTGCGACAGAAGCTATGGAAGCGCTCTATCTATTGGGCAACGAAAATTCTAATCAGGGGGAATAATGACAAGAATTTTGATTGAAGTTAACGACGTTGAAGATGCAGTCAACTCACTGAACTCAACGGTAATGACTCTTAGTGAGAGCATGTTTGGTGGATATGCTTCGCCAGCCTCCACCTTCTCCGCCGTCTCCGGCCTCCGCGAGGCAGGGGAGAAGCACGGGGCGATCTACTCGGAGCACGCTCCACTTGCGACGGACGCGTTTACGGGGAATGTGAAGTCGTCGGCAAAGGTGTTGAAGGTCTGCCTGGACAATACGGTGATGGCGGACGATTCGATTGCGGGCATTGTGAACGCGGTCGGGCTTAGTGGAACGCCTGGGTTGAGTGGTTTGGGTTCCAATCTTGGGATGTCGTCGGCGGCCGCTGTCGCGAAGAGTTACAAGACGCAGCCGTTCAATAACAGTTCGGTGTATGCGTCGACGGATGGGAGCTTCGAGTCGCTAGTGAGCAACATCCTGACCACGAACACAGCGATTCCGTCGGGGTTGGCGTCGAATTGGACGTCGAATGCGCAGCGTATTTACGAGATGGTGGAGGCCATCGCCCCGGCCATTGCGTCCCTGGAATCTTCAGCAGAGACCGAATTTGTGGCCCAGGCGATTGCGCGTCTCCAGCTGATTCAGGCAGCGGGTTCTGAGTACGCAGCCAACTCGGCGGCGCTTGCGGGGAATAACACGGGGTTGGCGGCGTTGGCGTCGTCGTCGCAACTTATGGCGGCGGCAGCTCAGGCTGCGGCGATAGCAGCTGAGGCGGTATCCCCGGCCGCGGTGAAGGCTGTGAAGGAGGCCTTTGTCAGTTCCTACCCGATGTACGTCAACTCGTACCTGCCAGCGACGAACCCGACCTTCGTCAAGCTGCTTCCGGATCTCACCGACGTCACCGGTTCCGACTTCTCCATCAGTGGCCCGCCGAGCCCGACCGCTCCCGAGTTCACGGACGCACCAATGCCGGCGGGGCTTGCCAGCATCTTTGCGAACAACGGTTACACAGATCTCGCCAACGCGCGTGGCCCGCAGGATGTGTTGCAGCAGTTCGGGAAGCCGAACCCGGACATGCTCAACGCCATCGCGTCCGGCGCCACCCCGACCCAGGTTGCCTCCGCCCAGGCCCCGACACTGCCTCCACCAGGTGCGCTGAACGCCCCGGCGGCGAATGTCGCGCCGGGCGCTGGCCTCCATGGCGGTCTCGCCTCCGGTGCAGGCGGGCTCAGCGGTGCGACGACCGGCGCCGCCTCCGCAGCAGGCTCCGGCGTAGGCGCAGGCCAAGGCGCATTCGGTGGCATGCCAATGGGCGGCGCAGGCGGTGGTGGCCGCCATCGCGCCGGGTCACTGCACCAGCAATCAGCAGGGTTCGGCTCCTCAGCAGGCGCAGGCGCAGGCTCAGCCACAGGCTTCGGCTCCAACGCTGGCCTCGCCGGCGGCGGCGCGGGAGGCTTCGCCGGGCGGCCGGGCACCGGGTCGACAGGCGGCTTCGGCGGCCAGACCAGTGCAGCGAGCGCCGCAGGATCTTCCACCAACACCGCAGGTCAGCAAGGTCAGCGAGGCGGCTTCATGGGTGCGCCAATGTCGCAGGGCCGCGGCAAAGATGACAAGAAGCAACGCCCCAAAGCGGTCACCAGTGCCGTCGAGAGGGAGGGCAACATCCACGCCCTTCTTGGCGACGCCCCCTTGGTCAACCCCGGCGTCATCGGCTTCAACGTGCGTGGTCAGTAGGCAGCCCAGCGCGCTGGCGTAGTTCGGCGGCGCGCTCGGGGCGTGGCCGCAGCCGCCAGATGTGTGCGCTCACCGCGGCGCCGATCGCAGCGAGCAGCACCGCCACCGGCCACAGCCCGACCACCACTATCACCACCCATATGGAGGCGCCCATCCCTAACCACAGCAGCCCCAGAATCCGCAGCTTCTGTGCTCGTGTCAGCTGGCCTGAGTAGTAGTCAATAATGAACGGCCCGAACGTGTCGTGGCGGAGCAGGTAGCGCTCCAACCTTGGCGAGCTCCTCGTAAAGCACACCAGCGCAAGCAGCAGAAACGGCGTCGTGGGCAGGATCGGCAACCACACGCCCACCGCGCCCAGGCCAAGCGCCACCAGCCCCACAATCATGTACACGTACCGCATCGTCGCCACATTCTAGCCGGAACATGCAACAATAGTTGTATGACTGCCTGCACTATCCTGTACGCCTCGTTCTACGGCTCCACCAAGGAATACGCCGATGAGCTGGCAAAACGCCTCGGAACTACCGCCGAACCAATCTCCGACGCCGACTTCACCCCCGAAGGTCCCATCGTGGTCCTCGCCCCAATCCACGGCCCGAACAACCCTGGCGCCAGCTTCATCCGCAAGCTCCCTGACCCACTTTTCGACGCCCACTCCGTCTCCCTCGTCACCGTCGGCATGAGCCTGGACGAAGTGGCCGTCGATAAGGACTTTTCCGCGAAACTTTTGGGCAGCCGCGCGGACAGCGTCACCCGCTTTTACCTGCCCGGGCGCATGAACTATTCCGAACTATCCGCTGCTCACGCCGCCACGATGGCGGGCGTCGTCGGCGCTTTGCGGCTCAAACCGCGCAAGTCCGCGAACGACCGCATGATGATTGACACCTATAACAAGGACGTCGACCGCGTCGACTTCACCCGCCTCGCCCCCGTCGAGGCCTGGGTGCGCGACAACAGCTAGCGGATCAAACCGGCCTGCTTTGCCAGGCCTGCGATACCGGCCAGCACCGTAAACACGACGCCGATAATGATGCCGGCTTTCGTGCCGTCATCCATCGGCTCAGCCTTGAAATCCTTGCCCTGCAGGCATGCCTGGAGCGCCATGCCGTCATTGATGGCTGCGGTGTCCTCAGCAATCGAGGAGCCAAACGCCTCACTGACCTGCGACGACTGCTGCAGCTTGGTCAGGTCTGCCTCCGCCAGCTTCTTGGCATCCGCTTGCTGTGCAACCCAAATCCTGACCTCGTTCTGGGTGTGCGTGCCGTTGTTCTTGGTCATGTTGGCGCTGTCGAACTTCAGCGTGCAGTGCGGCTGGTAGTTCTTGTGGCTCATCGTGTTCGACGCAGCATCGGCAGTCGGCGCGAGCATGGAGGCAGCCATCGCAGTAGCGACGACGGTAGCGGTGATCTTTTTCATGATTGCGTCCTTTTCGTATGCAAAAGCTCCGCGGTGGGCGGAGCTCCAATGGGGTTGGGGTACTTACTTGAAGTACTCGGTCAGGAAGCTCAGCACCGGTGCTGGCAGCATGTGGCGGAACTCAGGCGAGAAGGCTGCACCAAGTGCAGCGATACCCAGGAGTGTAGGAACGATGACCGAAAGCCAGTACGCTGCCGCGCGGCCCTCGTGTGGCTCGATCATCGAAGAAAGCCTGTTTTCGAAGCCAGTGGTGTAGTTCTGGCCATTCGCGCAAGCCTGCAGCGCGAGCTTGCCTTCTCCGCGCTCGAAGTCGGAGCGTGTTGAATCCTTGGTACCTTGCAGAAAGTCCTTGCGGGCTTGAAGCTGATTGTCAACCATAGAGGTATTCCGCAGTTTTGCAGCAGCTTCGGTTCGCGTTAGTACTTCTTTAAAGCCGCTCGAGTAGGTGATCGTGCACTTGTTGCCGGAGACAACGGTGGTCACCGAGTAGGCGTCGTCAAGGCTGCTGCCCTTGTCTTCTGCGGCTCCAGCCGCCGGGACGAGCAGGCCGAGGGTCATAGTTGCAGCTACGGCTGCGGTTGCAAACTTCTTCACAGGGGATGCTCCTTGCGTTGACAGTGAACTGTTAAGAATCACTTATCATATTCAGTCAGCCATACGCTTTCCGCAAGCTTCTACCCCCGAACGGTCTACACCTGGGCTTTCAAAACTTCCGTTGACCGAGCAGATTTCGAAGCTTTTCGACGCCAATTCCTCCATCTCACGCCGACCTGCATTGGTCAACGCTAAGAGGTCGACCGGAACGTCTCGCCGGTCGACAGGCAAATGGTCTGGACCCCATGCAATTCTGTTCACGAAATCTCGAACAAAATCGAGAGGACATATCCCACCCGCCAACACCACCACACACCCCACCTCCGGGCCCCACCCACTACACTGTGTATCCATGACTAACGCGAGCGAATCCCCAGCGCACCGTTACGGCGCTGGCCTGGCAAATCAGATTGAGCAGAAGTGGCAGACGTTCTGGAAGGACAACGGCACGTTTAACGCGCCGAACCCGGTCGGCGACCTCGCCACGGGCGACCCACTGCCCGAGGACAAACTGAATGTGCAGGACATGTTCCCGTACCCGTCGGGCGCGGGGCTGCATGTGGGTCACCCGCTCGGCTACATCGCGACGGACGTGTTTGCCCGCTACAACCGCATGTTGGGCAAGAACGTGCTGCACACGTTGGGCTATGACGCGTTTGGTCTTCCGGCGGAGCAGTACGCGATTCAGACGGGTACGCATCCGCGCACCACGACTGAGGCGAATATCCAGAATATGAAGCGTCAGCTGGGCCAGTTGGGTCTGGGCCATGATCCGCGTCGTTCGGTGGCGACGACGGATCCGGAGTTTTATAAGTGGACGCAGTGGATTTTCCTGCAGATTTATAACGCTTGGTTTGATGAGGAGCTGCAGAAGGCTCGTCCGATCGAGGAGTTGGTCCGTGACCTGCTCACGGGCGCCCGCACAACCAAGGATGGCCGTAACTTCCGCGACTTGACGCACGCGGAGAAGCACAAGGCGATTGATGAGTTCCGCTTGGTCTACCTGTCCGATTCGATGGTGAACTGGTGCCCTGGTTTGGGCACGGTGCTGGCGAATGAGGAGGTCACGGCGGAGGGCCGTTCGGAGCGTGGGAACTTCCCGGTGTTCCGCAAGCGGCTGCGTCAGTGGATGATGCGCATTACTGACTACTCGGATCGTCTGCTCGATGACCTTGATCTGCTGGATTGGCCGGAGAAGGTCAAGGCGATGCAGCGTAATTGGATTGGTCGTTCGCGTGGTGCGCAGGTGGCGTTCGCGTCGGAGGCGGGCCCGCTCGAGGTGTTCACGACGCGCCCGGACACCCTGTTTGGCGCCACCTACATGGTGCTCGCGCCTGAGCACCCGCTTGTCGACGCCCTCACGGCCGATGCCTTCCCGGCCGACACGGATGAGCGTTGGATGAATGGGGCGGGGTCGCCGAAGGTGGCCGTCGAGAAGTATAGGGCGGCGATTGCTGCCAAGAGTGACTTGGAGCGGCAGGAGAATAAGGAGAAGACTGGCGTGTTCTTGGGTTCGTTTGCGACGAACCCGGTGAGCGGCAAGCAGGTGCCGATCTTTATTGCTGACTATGTGTTGACGGGCTACGGTACGGGCGCGATTATGGCTGTGCCAGCGCATGATGAGCGCGACTACGAGTTCGCGAGCGTCTTTGGCCTGCCGATTGTGCCGGTGCTTGACGGCGACATCGCAGAAACTGCCTTCACCGGCGACGCGCCGCACATTAACTCGGCGAACGAGCAGGGCCTGGACCTCAACGGCCTGGGTAAGGACGAGGGTATCGCGAAGGCGATCGAGTGGCTGGCCGCCAACGGTGCTGGTGAGGAGAAGATTCAGTACAAGCTTCGCGACTGGCTCTTTGCCCGCCAGCGCTACTGGGGCGAGCCGTTCCCGATCGTGTACGACGAGAACGGCCAGGCGCACGGCCTGCCGGAGGACATGCTGCCGGTCGAGTTGCCGCAGGTGGAGGACTACAACCCGGTGTCCTTCGACCCGGAGGACGCGGATTCTGAGCCGGCGCCGCCGCTGGCGAAGGCCACGGACTGGGTTGAGGTGGAGCTCGACTTGGGTGAGGGCACGAAGAAGTACTGGCGCGACACGAACGTGATGCCGCAGTGGGCGGGTTCCTCCTGGTACCAGCTGCGCTACATCGACCCGACGAACCAGGACGCGTTCTGCGACATCGAGAACGAGCGCTACTGGACCGGCCCGCGCAGCGAGAACGATCCGGGCGGCGTGGACCTCTACGTCGGCGGCGTGGAGCACGCGGTGCTGCACCTGCTCTACGCCCGTTTCTGGCACAAGGTGCTCTACGACCTGGGCTTTGTCTCCTCGAAGGAGCCGTACCGCCGCCTGTTCAACCAGGGCTACATCCAGGCGTACGCCTACACGGATTCGCGTGGCGTGTACGTCCCGGCCGCCGAGGTGGAGGAGAAGGACGGCAAGTTCTACCGCGACGGCGAGGAGGTCAACCGCGAGTACGGCAAGATGGGCAAGTCGTTGAAGAACGCTGTTGCTCCGGATGACATCTGCCGCGATTACGGCGCGGATACCCTGCGTGTGTACGAGATGTCGATGGGCCCGCTGGACACGTCGCGCCCGTGGGCGACGAAGGACGTCGTCGGCGCGCATCGTTTCCTGCAGCGCCTGTGGCGCCTGGTTGTGGACGAGGAGTCCGGCGAGGTCACCGTCACCGACGCCGCGCTCACCGAGGATGACAACAAGCAGCTGCACCGCACCATCGCCGGTGTCCGCGATGATTACGAGCACCTGCGGGATAATACGGTCGTCGCAAAGCTGATTGAGTTCACGAACTACCTGACCAAGACGTACCCGTCGGGCGCCCCGCGCGCGGCGGTCACTCCGCTGGTACAGATGGTTGCGCCGCTCGCCCCGCACATCGCCGAGGAACTCTGGGCAAAACTCGGCCACGCCGACACCATCACGTTCGAGCCGTTCCCGACCTTCGAGGAATCATTCCTTGTCGACGCCACCATCGAACTACCCGTCCAGATCAACGGCAAGGTGAAGGCCCGGATCAACGTCCCGACGGACGCCTCCAAGGAGGACACCGAGTCCCTCGCCCTGGCTGACGAGCGGGTCAAGGAGCTGACCGACGGCAAGAACGTGGTCAAGGTGATTGTGGTGCCGGGACGCATGGTGAACCTGGTCGTTAAGTAAACGTTCAGGAAACGTGTAGGTGCTGCGGAGCGTTTGTGTGTACTGTTGGGCACCATGACTGAACCAAATACACCTAACAACGATCCGCAGAACCCGGGTGGCATCCCGTCCTACCCGGAATACGGCGCGTCGCCTTACGGCCAGCCCTCCAGCCAGCCCTACGGGGAGCAGGCCGATTTCGGTGCGTTTGACGTCAACTCGGCCGCCCAGGCGTCCGACGAGAGCGCGTTGCGTTACCACGGCGCCCAGCTCGCCGTCCCGACGAGCCCCGCAGCCGCCATGCTCGCTAACGACGACGGCTTCGTCGGCATCACGCCCGCCCAGTACGGCGACGGCGTCACCCCGCACCCGATCAGCAACCCGGCCGTCAATGGCGTCGCCCACGAACTGGGCACCGGGAAGCTGTCCGTCGGCGCTGCGCTGAAGTACGGCTTCAAAACCACCTACTCCAACCCGGGCACCTGGCTGGTGCTGGCGTTCGTGTACGCGCTGCTGAATAACATCGGGGCCGTCTTCCAGAGCGACACGGTCAGCGCCCTGGGCATGCTGGCCCTATTCTTCGTCACGCCGCTGTTCCTGGCCGCCGCGCTGCAGCAGACCCTGGTCGGCCCGAAGCAGTTCGTCCTGAAGGACATCAAGTCGGCTGCCTACGGCAAGACGCTGGGTATGTCGGTGGTCGTCGGCATCATCACGACTCTGATCTTCGCCCTGCTCATGGTGATCGGGTTCGTCGCTGGTTTCGCCGGCGCGGACCCGGAGGCGCTCCTGACCGCCTCGAGCGGTGATCTCAGCGCTATCGACCCATCCGCGTTCGTGACCCTATTCGTTGGGATCGGCATCGCGGTGCTGATCATGTTGCTTATCTCGCCGTTCTTCATCTTCCAGTCGTTCTACGCAGCCGACAACAACGGCACTTTCGGCGACGCCTTCAAGGCCGGCTTCACCACAGCGAAGCGCAACTACGGTGGTCTGCTCGGCCTGATGATCGTCTGCGGGATCCTGATGGCCACCGTCTCCGGCAGTGGCGCCGCCTCCAGCGTGGCCGCTTTTGTCTCTCTGGTGTTGGGCACGCTGCTGGCCGCCCCAGCACTCCTGGCGATGGTATACGCCTACCGCCAGGTCTCCGGCGGCCCCGTCCCGCACGAGGTAGCCGTTGCCTAAGCGCAGCACCTACTACACGGCCGTGGCACTGACCGCCGCGGCCGTGCTCTTTTTTACCGTCGGCAAGGCGTACGTTGGCCTGCCCGGGGTGTGGGACACAATCTCCCACGAGGTCCGCCACCTGCGCCTCATCCCCTTCGGCTCCTTCATCTACTACCGAGTCTGGTGGGGGCCGTGGCTCAACCTCATCGGCAACATCGTCCTCTTCCTTCCCGTCGGCTACTTGGCCCGCCTCCGGCTCGGCAAGATCTGGAAGGCCACCCTCTTCTCGATGGTGGCGTCCCTAAGCATCGAAGTAGCCCAGTACGCGCTCGCCGCCGGCTACTCAGATATCGACGACCTCCTCATCAACACCGCCGGCGGCGCCCTGGGCGCTACACTTGCCCACATGCCCAGCTTCACCCGCACTGTCTTCCCCGACGGCGACGAACCCGACGCCCGCTTCACCCTCGCTAACGAGCGCACCTTCCTCGCCTGGACCCGCACTGCGCTGGCATTCCTGGCAGGCGGCATCGCCCTCGGTGCTTTCGACGTCACCGGCATCACCCCAGAGACTCAAACCTTCGCCGCCGCCACCGTGATCGTGATCGGCATGGCCATAGCTGCCGGCGCCGCCATCCGCTGGGTCCGCGTCGAGCGAGCCCTGCGCCACGGCCGTCCCCTGCCCGCCCCCGCGATCGCGCCGCTGCTCGGCGTCGGGATCCTGGTCGCCTCCATCGTCGTGCTGGTAGGCCTGCTCTCGTGACCATCCCCGTCCCGGACCCCGGCCTCCAGCCCGAGCGCACCGCCCTGAGCTGGACCCGCACCGCCCTGGCCATGCTCGTCTGCTCGATGGTGCTCCTGCGCTGGTCCTACGCCTACCCCGTGCCCGTCTTCGGCGCCATCGGGTTACTACTCACGCTCGCGACAGTGCTCATCGCCAGATATCGACGCCTCTACCGCACCGAAGCGCACAACCTCGCCCAGGAGCGCTCCCAACCAAACACGGTTTCCGTCTTCGCCACTGCGTGTGCGCTAGTCGGTCTGGGTGGGTTGGGTCTGTGCCTGGTCCTTGCGCAGTAGGTGTGCGCACCTTTTTCCTACCCGAGGAATCCGCGACCTGGGCAAACGCGCCGGGCCGTGGGCGAAAACAAGGAATTTGGTGTCTTGCAGTGGGGTGCAGTGCCAAACCAAGCAGCTAGTGAAAACCAGCCCTTTTCTGACCAGGCACTATGAACATCTATACCAAGCCTGGCTGCGTCCTTTGGCACTGGCTGCCGATTCTGCGCACCTTTTTCCTGCCAGAGGAATCCGCGACCTGGGGAAACGCGCCGGGCTGCGTGCGAAAACCAGGAATTTGGTGTCTTGTGGCGGGGCGCAGTGCCAAATCACGCAGCTAGGAAAAACTAGCCCTTTTCTGACCAGTCACTATGAACATCTATACCAAAACGAAGTGCGTCCTTTGGCACCAGGCCTACGAAGAAAAGTCGATGGCGATGCACTTCAGCATGTCGTAGCCATCCCCGTTGAGGGCGAACCCGTCGCCGGTGTCCTCGCCGAATCCGAAGGCCTCCAACAGGGCGGTGCCTTCCTTGTAGATGGTTGAGTCGGGAAGGTGGGGGGAGTCGGAGATGAGGTTGAACATGAGTTGGTTCCAGTTTTCGCGGCCGAAGGTCGCGTAGAACCCGCGGGCGATGTTTTCGGCGAAGTCGAATGGGTTGTCGCCGCCGCTGAGCAGCTCGACGCCCTCGTTGGTGATGGTGTAGCGCCCGGTTTGTTCGGCGCGCATGAAGCCGGATTCGACGAAGAAGTTGTGGAGGTGCCTGCGCCAGATGGGGTCGTCGGGGAGGAGTCCGTCCATGAGGTTGTAGAGGGCTTCGGTGATGCCGGTGTAGACGGGGGAGTCGAAGGTTGGGTTGGGCCCGTAGTAGTCCTCGAGGAATTCGCCGATGGCGGCCATGACGGCGGGGTTGCTTTCGGGGTTGGGGTCGATGGCCATGATGTCTTTGAGGTCTTCGCGGTTGGCCAGGTATTCGCGGAGCGCTTCGCGAACGTCTTCGTCTTCTTCGGCGGCAGCCTCGGGGTTCATCATGTTGCGGGCGACCATGGTTTCGACGCTGTAGTACATGCGGTTCGAGATACTGACCGGGTCTGCCTTGGTAAGCCTGTCCACCATGTGGCCCGGCGACATGACGGGCATCGCGGAGAACAGGGTTGGCGTGATGTGCATGTCGGCGGGTTGGCCGGCTGCGAGGCGGACGGCTTCGTCATAGAGCTCGCTCATCATGGCGGGGCCTTTGAGGTGCTCGATGACGTCGGGGCCGAGTGCGGAGATGAGGACGGGGGTCGGGCCTGCGATGGTGGATGGCCCGAGTACTTGGACGTTGATGTTCCAGTTGGCGCCGGCGTCGTAGATGTAACTCATGGTTTCGGGCATGTCTTGGACGGTGAGGTCGTTTTCGTCGTATTCGCCGGCGGCTGGTTGGGCGGTGTAGACGCGTTGTTCGCCGTTGATGTTCCCCGAAAACATGTGTGTTGCTGCGCTCGAGAAGCCGAGGGTGGCGTCGATAATGAGTGCGAGTTCCCCCAGGTACATCGAGTGATCAACATTAATGCATCGTGAAATCTCGGGTCGGGAGTTTTCTACGGTGATTAATAGAGAGATGTTCATGTCGTTCACTCTATAGTTTTGTATCTTTTAGCGCTCGCGAACTACCCAGAATGTGCAGCGGGTGACGCAGAGGAGCCAGTGGAAGACGAGGAGGGCTGGCAGTGCGGTGGCGATGATGGTGAGCCATTCGAGGTTCCAGACTTCGGCGAGGTGGTGGCTGCCGACGCTGATGGTGCCGGTGGGGAAGGTGGAGGCCCACCAGGCGGGGGAGTATCGCACCCAGTGCGCGACGGCGGGGTAGAAGTGCCACATGGCGAAGGCGATCATGGGGATCGCGATGATGAGCAGCACGGTGCCAACGATAAGCTCGGCATCCTTGCCGAACAGCAGGTCCACGGCGGACACTGTCTGCCCGACGACGCCGAGGGGGATCCAGGCGGTCGCCGCGTTCGGCCCGCTCAGGTCCACTTTTCGACGCCACGCCGCCACATACACCCTGGCAAACAGCGGATACGCTGCGCCTATCGACGCCACCAAGCAGCACACGCCGAGTATCCAGTAGATGTCGCCGCCGCCTTTGGCGTGGGTCGTCCCGGCCGTGTTGGCCGCCATGATGGGGCCGACGAGCGCGAGCCCCCACGCGAAGTTCGGTTCCCCTTGGAAGCCGCGGAGCTGGTTGGCGTACACGGCGAGGCAGGCGGGCGCCCCGACCCAGAAGCCAACCAGGATGAAGGCGAGGTTGTCGGTGAGGTTGGTCCACGCGGTGCCGAGCGACATGATCCCGATGAACGTCATGGCCCACGGCGCCATCATGTCCTGGTGGAAGCGGGGCGTGCGGTAGATGATGAACCCGACGACGAGCGCCACCAGGATGGCCACCCCGATACAGGCCACGACCCACGCCAGAGGGTCGAGTCCGCTGATGACCAGCAGCGTCGCCACCAGCGAGGTCCCCATGAGGCTGCCGCCCCACGCCGGGCCCGCTGGCGGCAGGCTATAGCTGGTCCTGGTTTTCACACGCGCTCACGCTGCCAGGAACGGAATCGGAGTGCGCACGCGCACCAGTGGAACAGCAGCAGGAGCAGCAGCCCGAAGGAGAGGGCGTGCCAGCCCTCGGTCCAGGAGCCCAGGCACAGGGTGCCCACCGGGAATGTGGAGCCCCACCAGCCCGGGCCGTACGGCGCCCAGGTGAAGACCGCCTGGTAGAAGCAGTACATGCCGAAGAGGACGCACGGTACGCCGATGGCGAACATGATGATGCCGTAGAGGTGGGCGTCGAAAAGGAAGGTGGAGGCGGCCGTCGACTGGCCGACAACCCCGAGCGGAATCCAGGCTGTGCCGGCCGCCGCGCCGCGCGGGCGTTCGCGACGCCGCCACAGCGACCAGTAGCAATAGGCGAACAGTGGGATCGCCGGGATGAACGTGAAGAAGAAGCACACGATGCCCGCGTGGTGGTAGAACATGCCGTGCTCTGCGGCGAGCTGCCCGCCCGATGTCGCGGCGACCATCGGCGTGACCGGCGCCAGCCCCCACGGGAACGCCGGGGTGGTGTAGTGCTCCGAGACCTTCCAGAAGCCCCACAGTTGCCATAGACACACCACGATCGATAGTGGCGCGCCGATCCACCAACTGATCAGCTGGAAGATGTCGTTGCCGGTCAGCGCCGTCCACGCCGAGCCGCACGCCAAAAGCCCCCATCGTGTACATGCCCCACGCCGCCATGTTCTGGTGCCGCGGCGGCTCGTTACGGATGCCCACCGTGAACACCGCCAGCAACACCGCCGCCACCAGTGCAAACGCAACCTGTCCGAGGCGGAACCCGTGCAACCCGGACAGTGTAGAGGCGATCGACGTCCCCATCAGGGACCCGGCCCACGCGGGGCCATACTTAGGCAATTGCATGCACCTACGCTAAGCCCGCCGGGCCCGTTTGGCCAACTACGCAACGCGGCCAAACAGCAGCGCTCGGCCGGTTTCCTCCCCCGTATTGCGCACCGTGACGGCCAGGTGCCCAGCCGCAATCCGCCCGACCTGGCCCGGCTTCAGCGCCACACCCTCCAGGCGCAGCCCCTCCGACTGGGCCAGCACGTGGTGCTCGTACTCGTCGTTGACCCACACGGTGACCTGCGCGCCGGGCGCCACCCGCAGCTCCGCGGCAAGCCTTCCCTTGGGCCCCGGCACCTCCTGCCCGGCCAGGCGCCCCGCGTGGACGCGCAGCTTCCCGCCCGGCGTGGTGTCCACCGCGCGCAGCGCCACCCACGCTGAGGGCTCGCGGTCTGTGAGCGCCTGCAGCGACTCCGGCACATCGTCGATCGAACAGATTTCTACAGTTGCACGCATGCGACTATCCTACCGGCGTGCAGAAACTTTCCGGTGGCCTCCTGTTCGCGCTCGCCCTGCTCACCGCGGCGGGCCCGCTTGGCATCGACATGTACTTGCCCGGCATGCCCGAGCTCGCCACCCAATTATCGACGTCCCCCTCCTCCGCCCAACTGACCATCTCGGGGTTCATGCTCGGGATGGCACTCGGCAACCTGGTCTTCGGCGCCATCTCTGACGGCACGGGCCGCAAACCCGCCATCCTGGTCTCCTCGGTGGTGGCGCTCGCGGCATCGGTGGCGTGCGCCCTCGCCCCCACGATCTCCTTCCTGATCGCCGTCCGGTTCCTGCAGGGCCTGGCCGGGGGCTGTGCCGTCGTCGTCACGAGGGCCGTCATCCCCGACATCGCCCACGGCCGCGAGGCCGCCCGTGGCCTGTCGGGCCTGATGGCGATCTCCGGCTTCATGCCCGCCATCGCCCCAGTCCTCGGCGGCCTGATCATCCCCACCTTCACCTGGCGAGGCGTCTTCTGGACCATCGCCGCCGTCAACCTCGCCCAGATCCTCATCGCCTGGCGCTTCGTCCCCGAAACCCTCCCACCCGAGCAGCGGACCCGCGGCACCCTGCGCACCATCTTCCCTCGCATGGTCCAGTGCCTGCGGCGCCCCGCCTTCCTCGGCTACATGTTCGCCGCCGGTCTCGGTTTTGGCACCCTGTTCTCCTATATCTCGGCATCTCCGCTGGTCCTGCAGGTGCAACTTGGCGTTACTCCGACTGCCTTCTCTCTCATCTTCGGCGGCATCGCCCTGCTCATCCCGCTGTCGAACTCCATCAACATGCGCTTGGTGAAGACCCACCAGCCGCGCACCCTCCTCGTTGTGGCGTTATCTGTTGACATCCTCGCCGGCCTGATCCTGCTCGCCTACAGCCAGCTCGGCCCCAGCCTCACGATGGTCCCCTTCATCGCCATCCTCTCCGCCATGGCTGGGTTCATCATGGCGAACGCCTCGGCGCTCGCCGTGGAGGAGATCCGGGACATCGGGATCGGCGCCGGCACCGGCGCGATGGGCTTCTTCCAATTCATCATCGGCGGCCTGGTCCCGCCCCTGGTGGCGCTCGGGTCCAACCCGACCGCATCGATGGCCACCGGCATCCTCACCTGCGCCGGCCTGGCCCTGCTTGGCGTGCTGTTGGGGAGCGCGGCACCACATTCCAGGACTAAAAACATCTAGCACTTCTGTGGCGTGCAGGTATCCTGGGGCCGCTTTTCAAATGCTGGAATTTGGTGCATGGAGTGGGGAGCGAGTGACAATGGACGCAATCCTGTCGGCTGAACCCGGTAAAAGCCCAGGTCGTGAAAAGTGGGTTGCGTCTTTTGTCACTCGGGTCGGCGAGGGTGACACCAAATTCCTTTGCGCAGAGATCGCGACCTGGGGAAATAGCCAGGCACCTTTCCGGAAAATCGGGAATTTGGTGCACGTTCTGCCGCGGTTAGCGCCAAATACCCACATTAACAATCAGCGACCTGGTCTTTTGCGTGCACGTCCAGCTCAACGCTCGAACTTAGAGAAAAAGAGCTATCGATTTCGATCCGGTTCTACTTATCCTCAGAGCGATTGTCCTTGAGAAAGCCCATGAAACTGAAGTATGGGACATCTTCTGTCGCTCGTTGAACGGCTTCGAAAACAGCATCACTAATAGGGTCAATTACCTGGTCACTTAGGTTTAAGACTTCCAGGAAGAAGTGCTGGGTAATCACGTATGGACGAAAGCTCTCCTGATTGCTACCAGGTTCTAATTCTTTAGCAAGTTCGTACTCGTCTTCATCGCATTCACTAACTGTGAAATCAGGAAGAGCGTCAATTTCGGAGAAGGAAAGTTTGAGTTCCTTCTGGAAACGCTCTGCAATGTGGTAAGAATCCTTTTCAGAGCAATACACGTAAAGCTCTTCGTAAAAGCCTTGCAGCTCACCATTTGACAAGGAAGAAAGACTGGTCATTCGAAAGCCGCTCCGTTCATGAGTAGTTGGGATAGTAAGTTTAGCTTTCACGGGGGCAGCAATTTCGGTTGCGCCGAGTGCTAGTGCTTATGCACCGAAGCCAGCATCGGAAGTCTTCCCAGCGCAGAAAAAGCCTCCACGAGGAAAAGGATTCAAGCTCAAGCACTGCCGAGCAATCTAGCGCCCAACCAACACCTAAATAATCTTGCGCTCCCTCGCCCGGTCCACGGCGGCGGTCCGGTTGTCCACGCCGAGCTTGTTATAGATGTGGATCAGGTGGGTTTTCACCGTGGCCTGCGAGATGAAGAGCCGGTCGGCGATGGCGCGGTTGGAGGCGCCGGTCTGCAGGGCGCGCAGGATTTCGATTTCGCGGGCGCTTAGGGCTTCGTCGGGGCGCATGAGGCGCTCGGCGAGGACTCCGGCGACTTCCTGGGAGAGGACGCGTTTGCGCTGGGAGGCGGCGATGATGGCGTCGTGGAGTTCGTCCTCGGGGGCGTCTTTGAGCAGGTAGCCGAGCGCGCCGGCCTCGACGGCGGCGACGACGTCAGCTTCGGTGTCGTAGGTGGTCAGGATGAGCACGGGCGGGCCGCCTGCTTCGCCGAGGCGCCGGGTGACTTCGATGCCGTCCACGTTCGGCATCTGGATGTCGGTGACCACAACGTCGACGTTGTCGGGCATCCGCTCGATGGCGCGCCCGTCCGCGCCCTCGCCAACAACGGTGATGTCGCCGAAGGAGTCGAGTACTGCGCGGAGGCCGGCGCGGACGACGGGGTGGTCGTCGAGAAGCATGACGTTGATCTCACTCATGGGTGTCCTTTCCCAGGGGGATGCTTGCTGCTAGTACGTTACCTTCGACGCTGAGGGTGCCGCCGACTTCCGCGACGCGCGCCCGCAGCCCGCGCAGGCCGTAGCCTTCGGGCCCGGTGATGCCGCGGCCGTTGTCGAAGACGTCGACGGTGGCGACGTCCCCAAGCTTCTCCACCGTGACCACGGCGCGGGTGGCGCCGGCGTGGCGCACGATGTTGGAGAGCCCCTCGCGCACGACTCGCTCGATGACGCCGGCGGCGGGCTCGGGCACGTCCTCGACGTTGAGGTCCACCGTCAGCCGCTGCCCGAGTGCTTGTTGACGCCCCTCCGCTCCCCGCGCGAGCTCCTCCAGCCTGCGTGGCAGGGGTTCGGCGGGCCCGGCGTTGACGGCGACGAAGCGGCGTGCTTCGGCGAGGTTGTCGGAGGCGGTGGCCCGGATGGTGTCGAGGATCTGTTTCGCGCCGGGCTCGGTGATTTGTTTGTCCAGCGTGCGGCCGAGCAGCACGATGGAGCTGAGGCCTTGCGCGATGGTGTCGTGGACTTCGCGGGAGAGGCGGGCGCGTTCTTCGAGGACGCCGGATGCGTGTTCGGCGGCGGCGAGTTCCATGTGGGTGGCCTGGAGTTCGTAGGCGAGGTGTTTGTAGTGGTCGGCTTCGGCGCGGAGTGCCCGGTAGGAGTGGTAGATCAGTAGCGCCAGCACGGTGCCGAGCAGCGGTCCGACCACTCCGCCGATTCCCGCGCCCGGCGCTGTGACCGACAGCGTGAAGGCCAGCAGCAGCGCCGCCACCGCGATACCGGACCAGGTGGGCAGCACCACGGAGACCAGGATGACCAGCGGGAACTCCAACCAGACGAACTCCGCGGCGTGCAGCGCCATAACCACCCACAGCGCGAGGACGGCGGCGAGCCAGGTGTACATGGCAGCGCGGGGGAAGCGCTTGCCTTCGTTGTAGGCCACGGTCCCGGCCAGGTAGAGCAGCGCGAAGGGGACCGCCATGCAGATGGCCAGCGGGTTCCACCTGCTGGAGACAACGCCGACGAGCAGCAGCACGGCAACCAGCACGTGCAGGCTGACGCGCAGGAAGGTGAGGATCCGGTTGGTGGTGTTCACGTTGCTCACCTTAGACGGTGCACCCGACATCCGATGGAGGGCGGATCAACCGGACGGTTGATTCGAGGTTCAACCCCGCTCCCGATGTGGAACGTGCCTGCTCACACGCACAATGTGGGCATGTTCGTCGGATTGAGAGAAATTATGAAAGCCAAGGGTCGCTTCGGCCTCATTGTTGGCACGGTCGGGTTGATCACGTTGCTCGTGGTGATGCTGACCGGGTTGACCAACGGTTTGGGCGAGCAGAACACGGAGGCCTTGGAGGCACTGGATGCAAAGTCGGTGGTCTTCCAGGACATGGATGAGCCTTCCTATATGACGTCGCGCGTGACGGCGGAGGAGGGCACAGTCCCGCTGGGCACCGGCCAGACGTTGCTGCTGCGCGAGAACGGCAAGGAGGAGTCCATCTCCATCCTGGGTCTGCCGAAGGGCACTGAGCTTCCGGGTGGGGAGGTGCTCGGCGACGGCGCGGTCGCGTCGCGTGAGCTACACGTCGCGCCTGGCGACGAGCTCTCCGTCGGCGGCACCCCGATCACCGTCGACGCCGTCACGGATGACCTGTACTTCTCCCACACCGCGGTCCTGTGGGTGAACACGGCGGACTGGAAGGCCGCCATGCACACCGACGCGGACGGCACGGTGCTGCTCGCTAGCGATGACCGCGGCATGAGCATGAAGGACTCCTTCAACGGCCTGGCTGCGTACAAGTCGGAGCAGGCGTCCTTCAACATGATCCTGGGCTTCCTGTACGCCATCGCGGCGCTGGTCATTGTGGCCTTCTTGACGGTGTGGACCATGCAGCGCACCCGTGACCTGGCCATTTTGAAAGCGATTGGGGCGTCGAATAGCTACTTGCGCAAGGATGCGCTGGGTCAGGCGGCGGTGCTGCTGGGCATCGGCGCGGCGGTTGGCGCCCTGATTGCGCTGGGCATTGGGCTGGCGGCGTCGAAGGTGGCGCCGTTCTCGCTGACGGTGCTCACAGTCGCCGGTCCGCCGCTGGCGATTTGGGCGATCGGGATGGTGGGCGCGTTCATCGCGACGCGCCAAATTACAAAAGTTGAGCCGCAGCTCGCACTGGGAGGTATTGCGTAAATGTTGCACATGGAACACGTCACCGTCACGTACCAAGACGGCGAGGACACACTCACGGCGCTGGACAACATCAGTTTCGACGCCAACCCCGGCCACCTCACATTCATCATCGGCGAGTCCGGCTCCGGCAAGTCCACGCTGCTCTCCGCAGCGGCTGGGCTACTGAAGCCCGACAGTGGCACCATTCTTGTCGACGCCACCCCGGTCTCCGACGAAGTCCGTCTGCAGAAGATCGGGATGATTTTCCAGCAGGCCAACCTGATCGGGGCGCTGAATGTCCGGGATCAGCTGCTGGTCACCGACCATATCCGTGGTGTGAAGCCCCGCGTGGACCGCGCGAACGAACTGCTCGCGGAAGTCGGCCTGGACGGCCTCGGGGACCGCAGTATGCAGCAGCTTTCGGGCGGGCAACGCCAGCGCGTCGGCATTGCCCGCGCGCTGATGGGGGAGCCGAAGCTGATCCTGGCGGACGAGCCGACCGCGGCGCTTGACTCCGAGCGCTCCCACGAGATCGTGGCGCTGCTGCGCACCTTGGTGCAGGAGCACGATATTGCCTGCGGGTTCGTCACCCACAACGCGAGCCTTATCTCCGAGAGCGACGAGGTTGTCCGCGTCCGCGACGGTCGTGTGTCGCGGGAACGCGCGCTAGCGTAGCTTCGGGCGCGACCCAAGCGCCAAGGTGATGAACGCGCAGGCCGCCAGTCCGGCCATCATGCAGAGCGTGCCGGGCAGGAAGCCGGCGTCCACCACCGCGGCGCCGAGCGCGGATCCGGCCGCGATCCCGACCTGGTAGGTCACCACGTAGATGGAGCTTGCCAGGTCTTCGTTGCGCTTCCCGGCGTGCAGGAAGATGGTGGTCGCCGACGGCGGCAGCGCCCCGTTTGCTAGCCCGAACACGATGATCATCGCGATAATGAGCAGCACCGATTTCGTCTCCAGCGCGAGCAGCCCCAGCGCCGCCGACCCGACCAGCAGCACGGCGACGAACCCGTTGACCCGGATCATGCGCCGGTCCACCGTGTTGCCCGCCGTCAGCACGCCAATCACCCCGCAGATGCCGAAGAGGGACAGCCCGAACGGGACCAGCTTCGGCCCTGCTGTCGTCGTCATGAGCAGCGCCAGGTAGGTAAAGGTGGTGAACACGGCGGTGACGTTGAACGTCAGGAAGAGCACCAGCGACGGGATCGCCGACTTTGTCCGCTTTGTGCCCGTTGCCGGTTCCGGGTGCTTCGCCGGCATCGAGGGTAGCGACGCCACCAACGCCAGCACCGAGAAAATCACCGCGACGCCCAACACCCAGGTAGCGCCACGCCACCCGATCATCCCGCCGAGCATGGTGGTCAACGGCGTACCGATCACCGCCGACATCGTCGACCCGAACGACACCGTCGCCACCGCCTTGCCCGTCCTTCCCTTCGGCGCCAGCCGTGCCGCCATCGGGTTGATCAGCGACCAGAACAGCCCGTGCGTAAACGCCGCGGTCACCCTCGCCGCCACCAGCACCGCGTAACTGTTCGCGATGCCCTGCAGGATCACGCCCCCGGCGAGGAAGCCGAGCGTGGCCAGGAAGACGGGCCTGCGGTCCCAGTTGCGCGTGAAGTGCATCAGCGGGATGGTCACCACGGCGACCAGGCCGGCGTACACGCTCATGAGGAGGCCGATCTGGCCTTCCGTCACGCCGAGGTCCTGTGCCATGGGCCGAATCAGACCCACCGCGAACATCTCGTAGGTGACGTAGACGAACGCCGCGAAGCTCATCGCGGACAACGGCAGCATAGGGAGCGACGACTGTTTACTCACACGTGACAACCTACACCGCGCGTGTTAGGCGAACGCCCCCAGGTTCAGCGCCTGCATGATCACGGTGCCTCCCGCTAGCACCGCGCCGAGTACCCCAAGCACGATTCCCGCGATTGCGAGCGGCGTGAGCTCCTTCTCTTCCACGGTCTCGGGCGTAGTCGTGGTTGGGGTCGGTTCCGTAGTCGGCTTTGCCGCGGGCCTCGTTGTGGCCGTTGCGGTCGGCTCGGGTGCTTGGGTGGTTGGCGTGGCCGGTGTCGTGGGCGTGGGCTTTGGTGCCGTGCTGGTAGTCAGCGTCGGGATCGGCGGCACCACCGTATTCACCGCGTTCGGCGGGATCGGTAGCGCCAGGGTGGCGTCGCCGCCGGCGGCACAGAGCTTCTCAGCCCGATCCCGCAGAGTGACGTATTCCTTGACGCGCCGCAGGTTGGTGTAGAAGAACGTGTCTGCGTATTGCTGCGCCCAGGCGGTTGCGGCGGCGTCGCTGAGCCCGGGGAAGCGGGTTTGGAGCTCGCGCGCGATGTCTGGGGTTTCAGTGGCTTGGGTGACCGGCCGGAACAGGGCGCGTTGCCCTGGCCCGAGCACCTGGTATTGCCCCATCAGTTCGTAGTAGTGGTAGGTCAGCACGTCATCCGCCGACGCCTGCGGTGTGGTGCGTTGCGGACTGTACTTGAATAGGTACCACTCGGCGACGCTCGCGGGCAGCCCCGCCTCAGTGAAGGCCTCAACCGCGTACGTGTGCTGCAGCGAGTCGGGCCGCGCGAAGTTGCTGGGAGCGAGAAACTCTCGCCCTTCCTCTTCCCTAATCCGCTTATAGACGTCCTCTTCGACCTTCCCCAGCTCCGGAAACGCTTGCCGGAATGTTTGATAGTCCAGCGCGTACTCTTTTTCGGGCGCGGAGAAGTGGAGGCGCGCTGCGTTCATGAGGCGGGCGTATTCGGCGGGGGAGAGGTAGAACGCGCAGAGTTTCGTTGCGGGATCTTGGGGGCCGATGACGGCGGCGTCCGCAACTGGAGATAGCAAACTGGCGCTGAGCCCGAGGGCTACAACGCCAGTGAAAAATCTCCGAGACTCCATGGAGATGAGATTACAGCATCTTGGCTGCTGTCAGGCCGAGGACCGCCAGGATTGCAATCACGATGGTGCCAACAATGCCACCGATGAGGGCAGCCGAGTTATCGCTCGTATCGACTGTCTTCGAAGGCTCCTGGTTCACAGTGGTCTTCCCGTTCAATGGGTTGACCTGAACGTCAACGGAAACCGTGGTGGTCGGAGAGGAAGGCGTGGTGGTTGGCTGCTGTTCCTTGTTACGGTCCGTGCCCTCAGCACCCTGCGAGACTGCGTCCGGGTTGGAGTGCTGCGTTGGGAAGAGCACGATGCCGGACTTGCCGTCGCGGCAGTTGTCCTTCGACTGGTTCAGCGCTGCTTCGACCTCCGCCATGGTGCGGGTCTCTGCGACGCCTTCCTGGTTCTCGAACTGGTCAACCCAAGCAGCTGCCTGTTCGTCGGTGAGGCCCTTGAACTGGTCCTTCTTCTCCTGGATCAGGGCGTCGCGGTCACCGATGGTCGGGAAGACTGGTTCCGGTGCGCGGAACGACTGCTTCGAGGCTGGGATCTCGCCGTTCTCGAAGTACTTGTCGTACTCCAGGATCTCTGGGAGGCGACCCGGGTTCTCGAAGCCTGCCACGACTGCGTCGCTCCACTTGTGGGTGACGTAGTCGAGTGCGACAGACTCTGGCAGTTCCGAGTCCTCAGCGACCTGCTTAGCGAGCTCAGCGAGCTTCGGGCGAGGATCTGGCTGGAACTGCTGCTGGTACGCAAAGTCCGACTTCAGATCGTTGTACAGCTTCTCGCCGTGCACCTTGGCTGCTGGGAAAGCCTGCTCGAATGCGAGCTTCCACGCCTTGTCGACGTCGAAGCTTGCTGCCTTGCCCTTCGACTGCTCATAAAGCTTTGTCTCTTCGGCGTTAAGGCGGATGGAGCATACGCCGGAGACATTCTCGCCAACGGTGGCACCTTCAGCGGAAGGGGCGACCATGGCGCACGCGCCGAGCGAGAGCGCGATTGCGATTGCTTGGAGTCTCCGATTGTTGAACATATTTCTGAGTGTAGCCGAGGGAGCTGCGGAAACGTATTCGTTCGTTGACGCGTGTTTCTGTATTTATCCAGGAAAAACCGTAAATAAACCTTAATATTCACATACTCGCAGGTCCATGACATGTGTTTGCGGGATTGTTCAACATCTACATTTAAGGAAGCCACAAACCAAACAAAGGGACCATACCCCACCTAACCCTTTCTGGGGGTGTACGGGGTGAAAATGCAGTTCATCGGCCCTAAATTACACCGCTGTAATTTAGGGGCCTTACACTGCTTTTGCTAAAAACGTGCGCACCACGCCGTAGCGCTACGCACATTGGATGCAATTTCGCTAGCAGAAGTCTGTGCGTGGCCGTACGGTGTCCGGGAAGCGAGCCACGCAGCCACCGCGTGTACCTGAACCGACTGGGCCAAAAGTAGGACGTCGTCTATCCCGTCGCGCGCCACACGAGCCCCAATAATCCCGGCAAGCACATCGCCGGAGCCGGGTGTGGCGGCCCAGGAGGAGCCGGCGTCGATAAGGATGGATTCCTGACCGTCTGAAACGACAGTGGCGCGCCCTTTGCGGACCACAGTGCAACCAAGTTGGCGGGCGCAGTCGGCAGTCTCCCCGACGCGATCTTTGATCATACCTATATACAGGCGTGAAAATTCACCGTCGTGCGGGGTCACCACAACCCGCGCCAACTTACGCGGCGCGCGGGCCACAAGGGTGAGCGCATCCGCGTCGAGCACCACCGGCACACCCTGCCGCAACACCCAATCGACGGCAGCATCCGCCTCCTCGCCGAGTCCAATTCCGGGACCGCACACCCACGCCTGCACCTGACCGGCTTGCTCCAACTCGCGGGTGGCCACGACCTCCGGCCGCGCCCGTACCACCTCAAGCGCCTGCGCGCCCGCGAACCGCACCATCGCCGGTGTCGCCGTCACCGCCCCAGCCGTGCACAGCAGCGCCGCGCCCGGATACGTGCCGCTGCCAGCGTGGATGCCGACCACACCGCCTGTGTATTTGTCGTCATCGGCGCCGGGCTCCTTGGCGTCCACCGGCACTGGGCCCATCGGCCTGATGCCCTCGAGGTCCAGGCCCGTGTTGGGCACCGCGCGGTACGTCCGCACGTGGCTCTCCGGCAGCGGTAGGCCAATGTCCGCGCACAGTACATTCCCGCAGCGCGTCGAGAGGGCGTGCGCGTAGCGCCACCCGCCGAACGTCACCGTCACGTCGGCCTGCAGCGCGTTGCGGCCGGCCTCGCCGGTGTCGGCATCCACGCCGCTCGGCACGTCCACGGCCAGCACCTGGCTCGCCTCGATGTCGGCGACACCGTCGGGCAGGTCGCCGGCCCCGCCGAGGCCGAAGAGGCCGTCGATAAGAAGGTCGCACACCCCAGGCTTCTCGACGACCCCACCTCCGGCCCCCACAAACGCATCCAACGCCCGCTGCTGCGCCCTGCCCAGCGGCAGCCAGGCCTCGACCTGCCACCCCTCCCTGGCGAGCTCCGCGCCCGCGTACAGCGCATCCCCACCGTTGCCGCCCGGACCCACCAGCAGCAGCACACGCTCTCGCGGCCCCGACATCGCGCGCGCCACGCGCGCCACAGCATGCGCGGCGCGTTGCATCAACGCGTCAGGAGACGCCTCGGCGGCAAGGAGGGGAGCTTCCGCGGCCCGAATCTCCGCGGCGGAATACGCAAACGGTGCAGCAAACATTCCGCTATTCTACGCGCTATTCCGCCTGGCAGGAGGGGCACCAGAACAAATTCCGCCCCTCGTACTTGCGCACCTCGATCGGCGTGCCGCACACAAAGCAGGGCTCGCCGGCGCGGCGGTATACGTAGACCTCACCGCCGTGGTCGTCCTTCCGGGGTGGTCTGTCCATCGCCTCGGGGCTGTGCTCGGGGCGCACAGTATCTATCCGGCCGTGCTCCACCCCATACTCCATCAGCTCGCGCACGTCCTGCCATAGACGCAGGAACTCCCCATGGTCCAACGCGCAGCCCGGCACAAACGGCGAAATACCCAGGCGGAACAGCGGCTCCGCACGATAGATATTGCCCACGCCCGCGAAGTACTGCTGGTCCATCATCAACGACCCAATCGTGCGTCTCGACGCCCGCACCCTTTTCCACAACGCCTCCGGATCCGCGCCCGGATCGAGGGGATCCTCGCCGCTGCGGTCCAGAATCACCTGCTCCTCCGGTGGGGAGACGTAGCGGCAGTACTGCGGGCCGCGCAGGTTCGCCGCCACGTCCTCGTTGGCCAGGCGTAGCCGGATCTGGCCCCACACGTCCTCGGCGGGCTCGAAACGGAAGGAGCCAATCAGACCCAGGTGCACGTGCACCGTTGCCGTGGAGAACTCCAAAAACAGGTGCTTGCCCACCGCGCGGGCCTCCGTCAGGGTGGCGCCGGCGAGCGGGGTGACGTCGAAACGCCCTTGCGGTGAGGAAATCTCGATGAGCTGCCCCGCAAACGTGTCGTTCAGGTGGTGGGCGAGGCGATGGATGACGTGGCCTTCGGGCATTGGACTCTGCTACTCCTTATATCTCACCGATTAAGGTACAGTGCGCGCCGGCTTCCGCTCCGGTCGACCTCTTAGCGTCGACCAATGCAGGTCACGGCAATTTGGGGCTTTTCGACGCCAAAAACCTGATTCCGCGCTGACCAGGGTTGGTCGACCGTAAGAGGTCGACGGGAACCAACCCGCCCCAACGTGCACAAATAGAGATGCGCGCGCTGGCCCGGTATACTTCAGGTTCCATGCCATATAGCGTTGGATTTGATCGGGATAAGTACATTGCGATGCAGTCGGAGCACATTTCGACCCGACGAAAAGCAATTGGGGGAAAGCTCTACCTAGAGATGGGTGGCAAGCTCTTCGACGACAATCATGCCTCCCGCGTTCTGCCGGGGTTTACGCCGGATAACAAGATTGCGATGTTGGACCGCATCAAGGATGAGGTCGAGATCGTGATCGCGTTTAACGCGGGTGACGTGGTGCGTCAGAAGATGCGGGCGGACCTCGGGATTTCTTACGAGGAGGACGTGTTGCGCCTCGTGGATGTGTTCCGGGAGCGCGGGTTCCTCGTCGAGAATGTGGTGGTGACCCAGCTGGAGGGTGAGAACCCGCTGGTGGAGGCGTTCATTGAGAGGCTGCAGCGTCTGGGCCTGACGGTGTCGCGCCACTACATGATTGCCGGGTACCCGCACGATACGCAGCGCATCGTCTCCGAGGAAGGCTTTGGCCGCAACGAGTACGTGGAGACGTCCCGCGACCTGATCGTGATGACGGCACCGGGCCCGGGCTCCGGCAAGCTGGCCACGTGCCTGAGCCAGATTTACCACGAGCACCGTCGCGGTATTAACGCTGGCTACGCCAAGTTTGAGACGTTCCCCATCTGGAACCTGCCGCTGTCGCACCCGGTGAACCTGGCCTACGAGGCCGCGACGGCCGACCTTGATGACGTCAACGTGATCGACCAGTACCACTTGGACGCCTACGGGGAGACCGTCACCAGCTATAACCGCGACATTGAGGTGTTCCCGCTGCTCAAGGCGTTGCTGCGTGAGGTGACGGGGGAGGAGCCGTACCAGTCACCGACGGACATGGGCGTGAACATGGCTGGCTACTGCATCAGTGATGACGCCGCCTGCCGCCACGCGGCGAAGCAGGAGATCGTGCGCCGGTACTACAAGACGCTCGTGGACGAGCGTCGCGACGACACCGACCACACCGTCTCCGACCGGATCCTGAACATCATGCGCAAGGCGGAGGTGACCCCGCAGGACCGCGTGGTGGTCGCTCCGGCCCTGGAGGTCGCACAAACCACCGGCTCGCCGGGCGCTGCGCTGGAGCTGCCGGACGGCACCATCGTGACCGGCAAGACTACGGACCTGTTGGGCCCGTCGGCGGCGGTGCTGCTCAATGCGCTGAAGGTGCTCGCGGGCATCGACGATTCTGTCCACCTCCTGTCGCCGGATTCCATCGAGCCGATCCAGACGCTGAAGACGCGCCACCTCGGGTCCGTGAACCCGCGGCTACATACTGATGAGGTGCTCATTGCGTTGTCGGTGTCGGCGTCGACAAGTAGTGATGCGGCGGCGGCGCTGGAGCAGCTGAAGAACCTGCGCGGCTGCGACGCGCACACCAGCACCATTCTTGGCTCCGTCGACGAGGGCATTTTCCGTAACCTGGGCGTGCTAGTGACCTCGGAGCCGAAGTACTGGAAGAAGGGGCTCTACCACAAGCGCTAAACTCGTGGGCATGACGAGCAAGATCCTCCTGTATTACAAGTTCCAGCCCATCGCGGACCCGGACGCGGTACGCCTCTGGCAGCGCGACCTCTGCGAGGGCCTGGGACTGACCGGCCGCATCCTGATCTCGAAGGACGGTATCAACGGCACCGTCGGCGGCGACATTAAGGCCTGCAAGACCTACGTGAAGAAGACGAAGGAGTACTTCCGGGGCATCGAGTTCAAGTGGTCCGAGGGCGGCGCGGAGGACTTCCCGAAGCTGTCGGTCAAGGCGCGCGATGAGATCGTGGCGTTCGGCGCGCCGGGCGAGCTGAAGGTGGACGAGCATGGCGTCGTCGGGGGCGGCACACACCTGAAGCCGGAGGAAGTCAACGAGCTGGTGGCCAACAACCCGGATGTTGTGTTTTTCGACGGCCGCAACGCCCGCGAGGCCGAGATCGGCAAGTTTAAGAACGCCGTGGTCCCGGACGTGGACACCACCCACGACTTCATCAAGGAGCTGGAGAGCGGCAAGTACGACTGGATGAAGGACAAGCCAGTCATCTCTTACTGCACCGGCGGTATCCGCTGCGAGATCCTGTCCAGCCTGATGAAGAACCGCGGCTTCGAGGAGGTCTACCAGATCGACGGCGGCATCGTCCGCTACGGCGAGAAGTACGGCAACTCGGGCCTGTGGGAGGGCTCGCTGTACGTGTTCGATAAACGGATGCACACCGAGTTCGGCCCGGAGAATGACCCGGACTATGTGCAGCTGGGCCACTGCGTGCACTGCGGGGCGCCGTCGAACATGTTCTATAACTGCGCGAACGAACCGGAGTGCCGCCACCAGTACTTAAGCTGCGAGGCCTGCCGGGAGGAGAACCCGTACTGCGCTGATTGCGCTAGTGCGTCGCATCAAGCGCCAGCATCCCAATCGTGACCGTCAGCCACCACATGGTGAACGGCACGATGGGCAGCCAGAACACGCCCATCCAGGGGATCCAGCGCTCGTAGCGGTTGAGCTTGCGCACCATCAGCACCGCGCAGGTGAGCAGGCCCGCCACCGGCGGAATCGAGGTGACGACGGCCCACCAGGTCCGCCACGACTCGGTGCACAGCCACGTCGCGTCCCCGGCCTCACACAGGGGGCCGCCCTGCACGCGGGCGACGGCGGCGAGTGCCCACGCGAACAGCAGCGTGCCAAGCACCGTCACCACCGCAAGCGTGATCGCCTGCTTCGTCGACGCCTTGTTGCGCCGCGCGACCTCCAGCGGGTCCGGCTCTAGGGCAAGCTCGTCGAAGCTGGCAGGCTCCGGCCGGACGCGGGAGAAGCGGTCCGCGCCGGAATGCAGATCGTTTTCGGGGTGGTCAAATACGTCAGCCATGGTTAGTGCTTCCCTCGTGGGTACACGATGACGGGCACGGGGGCGAAGCGGATGAACTCGCCCTCGCGGGTGCCAACGAACACGCGCTTGAGCGGGCCCGAGGACTTCGAGCCCAGGCACAAGATGTCGCCCTTCTTCCACTTCACCGAGTCGATGGCCTTCTTCCAACCCTTGCCGGTGGCGACGAAGTTGGAGACGTCGAGACGTTCGGTGTGCTCCGGCCCGAGGTGTTCCGCGACAGCAAACGCCGAGTCGCGTGCGCGGTCCAACAGGCCGAGCGCGGCCTCGTTCCACTCCATCTGGTCTTCCTGATCGTCGAAACCGCCGCCCTCGCTGGGGGAAAACGCGATGATGCGCAGCGGGACGTCGAGAAGGCAGGCGAGCGTGGTGGCGTACGCCAGGCCGGAGAAGCTCGGCTGCACCGCGCCAGAGTCGATGAGCGAGTAGGTGACGCGGGTGATGCCCTTCTTCGAAAGCTGCACGCCCTTCGGCGCCAGGCCCAGCGGAAGCGGGGAGGAGTGCATCATCTCGTCCGCGTCGGAGGTCGGCCGGAAGCGGCCTTTCGATGTCTTCGACTTCGAGCCGAGCAGCAAAATATCAGCCTCGAAACCGTCCGCCATCTCGAACAGGCACTCCGCGAGGCTGCCGCGCTCCAGCACCTGCGCCACCGGGTCCGCCCACTGCGAACGCGGCAACTCGTGCTTCAGCGCCTTCGTGGCCTTCTCGCTGATGGTGTCTCGCTGCTTCTGCAGCCACTTGTCGTACTTCTTCGACGACAGCGACTTCGTCCACGAACCCGACACCGACGCCGCAACCCGCACCGTCACGGGCAGGCTCCGCCCCAGCCAGGCGGCGAACTCGATCGCCTCCGAGTTGGAAGCATCCCAACCAACGAGCACTCGAAGTGGGCGCTCAGACTCAAAGGACTGGGCTAGTTCAGAAGAGAAAGATCGTGGCGCCATACCGACCTAGTGTATTAGCTTTCCGGGTTCGCGTAGACGTCTGCCAGGGTATTAATTGCCTCGGTGGCGGCGTCGAGCTGCTGCAGCGAGGCGTCATCAAGCGTGGCGAGCATATCCGCGAGGTACTGCGTGCGCTCCTTGCCCACTCGCCTCAGCTCGCGTTTGCCCTGGTCAGTTAGGTCGACGAGCACGCCGCGCCTGTCCTCCGCGGAGCGCGTGCGGTGCACTAGGCCGCGCTTCTCCAGCTGGTTGATGGTGTTCGAGGCCGTCGGCATTCGCACGCCCTCTGACGTGGCGATATGGCTGATCCGGCTTGGCCCTTCCACCTCGAGGCGACGCAAGATCGAAAGCTGGGGGCCGGTGAGGTCGGAGCGTTCCGTATTTCGGAAATACGCGACATACAAACTCGTCATCGCCGGGCGAATACGCTGTGCCAACTCCAACGGGTCAGGACGATCAGCCATAAGGACCTGCCTTGTACAAAAGAGACGAACAAAACGTGCAACGCATCATTCTATACATAGGCGAAGGAAACTATGTTGTTGCGCTAGTATGGCGGCGATGTTCACCTACCAGCACGAAGTTTCGCACGAATGGCAACGCCGGGCGGCCCTTCGCGCCTATCACGCCGGGCACATTCCCAAAGAAGAGCTTTGCGACGCCGACTTCCTCCTCCGCGCAGCCGCAGAACATCACGGAGAGGCGTCGAAAAGAAACTGCCCAATTTGCGGCCGTGACATGCGAGAAGTGCGCTGGGTGTACAGCGAAAAGCTTGGACGTCGCACCGGCACAGCACGCAGCGAGGCCGAGATTGACACCCTCGTTGGTGAGGTCGGCCCCATCACCGTGCACAAGGTGGAAGTGTGCCCCCACTGCCACTGGAACCACTTGTTGCAAGAATGGACCGCCACTCCAGTGCGGTAAAAACGCCCGGTACGGGTAGTGTGTGCTGTAGCAATTCTGTAGGTGATCGTACAGGGACAATGTGTGACTAACGTAGACGAGAAAACCAAGACCCCATCCAAGTCCCGGTCGCGGACGGGCCAATGGGTCCTAGCCATGCTCCTGCTCTTGGTGCTGCTGGCCAGCATCCCAGCTGTGTGGTTTATCTGGAACTACCAGCGGGCGAACATCCCGGAGCCGCATGAGATCGAAACGGCGCAGATCTCAAACCTCTACTTTAACGACGGCAAAACCGACCTGGCTCGCATCGTGCCGCCGGAGGGCAACCGCGTTCAGATCCCGCTGGAGCAGGTGCCAGTTGACGTGCAAAACGCCGTCCTCGCTGCCGAGGACCGCGACTTCTGGGACAACTCCGGCTTCTCCTTCACCGGCTTCGGTCGCGCCGTGATCGGCCAGATTACCGGCAACGCATCAGCCGGTGGTGGCTCCACGATTACGCAGCAGTACGTGAAGAACGCCCTGGTCGGCAATGAGCACTCCTATGAGCGCAAGGCCAAAGAGCTCGTCTACTCCATCAAGATGACCCACTCTTGGACCAAGGAAGAAATCCTCAACGCCTACCTCAACACCGTCTACTTCGGGCGCAACGCATACGGCATCGAGGCTGCCGCGCACGCATTCTTCGACAAACCGGCCAGCGAGCTGACGCTGGAGGAGGGCGGCGTGCTTGCGTCCTCCATCCAGCTGCCGAGCCAGCTCGACCCGTGGACCAACCCTGATGGCGCGAAAGCCCGCTGGAACTACGTGATGGATGGGCTCGTTGAGACGAACAAGCTCGACCCTGCGAAGCGCGCCGGGCTGCAGTACCCGGAGACCCGCGATCCGTCGACCTACTCCGCCTACACCGAGGCGAGCGGCCCGAACGGCCTGATTAAGAACCAGGTGATGACGGAGCTGGCCACCATCGGCATCTCCGAGTCGGACCTTACCAACCGTGGTTTGAAGATCACCACCACGATTGACCCGAACTCGCAGTCAGAGGTTGAGCGGATTTCCCGCGAGCAGCTTTCGCTCCTGCAGGACGACGCCCGCACCGGCGTCGTGGCCATCGACCCGAAGACGGGCGCAGTACGCGCCTACTACGGCGGCGACGACCCCTCCGGCTGGGACTACGCCAACGCCGGCCTGCAGACCGGCTCCACCTTCAAGATCTTCGCGCTGGCCGCGGCCTTGCAGCAGGGCATCCCGCTCAACGCGATGTACTCGGCCACCCCGGTGACGCTGCCAGGCGGCCACGTAGTGACCAACTGGGACGGCGGCGGCTCCGGCATGCTCTCCATGCTCGACGCCACCCGCACCTCCTCGAACACCGCGTTCATGCGCATCCAGGATGACCTGGACAACACCACGCAGGACACCGCGGACATGGCGCACGCCCTCGGCGTGGCCCGCTCCATCCCGGGCATCCCGGTCACGCTGCGTGAAAACGGTGGCCAGCCCTACGAGGGCATCGTGCTGGGCCAGTATCAGTCCCGTGTACTCGACATGGCCACCGCCGTCTCCACGCTGACGAACCGCGGTCTGGCGCACCCGACGCACTTCGTGCAGCGCGTCACCGACGCCTACGGCGAGGTCCTCTACGAGTTCGACCCCGGCTACACGGAACGCCGCGTTTCCCAGCAGGTCGCTGACAACGTGATCAAGGCGATGCAGTCCGTCGTCCCGTACTCCAACGCCGTGCTGGCAGGCGGTCGCCCGTCCGCCGCGAAGACCGGTACCGCCCAGCTTGGTAACACCGGCCTGAACAAGGATGCGTGGACCGTCGGCTCGACGCCGCAGCTCGCCGTGGCCGTGTGGGTCGGTACCGCCGACAACACCTCGGCGATCTTCAACTCCTACGGCGGCAACATGTTCGGCGCCGACACTCCAGGCCGGATCTGGAAGAACGTGCTGGACTCCCTCCTGCAGGGCCAGGACTTCGAGTACTTCCCTGAGGCATCCCCTGTGTACTGGGGCGTCAACCCCTACTCGGGCGGCGTGAACCTGGGCGGCTACTACGGTGGCTTCTCCGGTAATTCGACCACGGGTGCTCCGGCTGATGCGGCGTCGCCAAGCGCCGACGCCAACGCGCCGACGGGCGAGGCCGGACCTGGCCAGCCGGCGGCACCAGCCCCCGCACCGGCTCCGGCTCCGGCGCCAGCACCGGCGCCCGCGCCGCGGCCGGACCCGGTACAGGACGCAATCGACCAGGTTATAAACGATATCTTTGGATAACGGAGCAACGATGACAGCAACCACGTGGCCTGACCCGAAGGATCGCGTCCAGCCAGCCCTCACCGAACCCGCCGCCCGCGGTTGGGTTGAGTTCCTCGGCGGACCTATGGGGCGCTTTGCCCAAATTGGACGCTCTAAGTTCTGGACGCCGCTGCGCACCATTTTCGCGCTCGCCTACGTCTTCATCGGCCTCGGCGCGCTCTCAAAGTCAAACTGCGCGATGGGCAAGCTTGACGACGCCGGCGTGATGCAGGTCAACTGGGACGGCAACCGCCAGTACACCTCCTTTTGCTATAACGACATCCTGCCGCTGTACGGCGGCCGCGGCCTGGACCAGCCGGGCTTCGTCTACGACTTCTCCTGGGTTGAGGGCGACCTGACTCGCTACATGGAGTACCCGGTGCTCGCCGGCCTGTTCCAGCAGTTCTGCGCGTTCATCTCCCGCAACACCTACTTCGCAGTCTCGCGCATCCTGCCGGAGTCCGGTTGGTACTTCTACGTAACAGTGCTCATCCTGGCCGCCATTTGGGTGGTTACAGCGCGCATGGTGGCGGAGCTTGCCGGCAACCGAATCTGGGACACGCTGCTCGTTGTCGGTTCCCCGTTGCTGATCATGCACCTGTTTACCAACTGGGACATCCCCTCAATCTTTTTCGTGGTGGCGGCGATGCTCGCCGTGCGGAATAAGAAGTACTGGCTGGCAGGCGTGCTGATTGGCGCCGGTACCGCGTTCAAGCTGTGGCCGCTGTTTATCCTCGGCGCATACCTGGTGTTGGCCATCCGGAAGCGGAATTTCGTGCCCTTCCTCAAGATGGTTGCCACCACGGCGCTGACCTGGGCTGCGGTGAACCTACCGGTGTACCTGCACAACCCGGAGGCATGGAATGAGTTCAACCGCTTGAACACTGACCGCGGCTGGGAGTGGACCACCATCTACGCAGTGATCAACCGCGTCTTCGGCTGGAGCGGGTTTGATAGTGGTGAAGGCGCCCCCGTCATCCTGAACACGGTTACGCTGGTGCTCTTCCTCGCGGGCTGCGCAGCCGTCCTCGTGCTTGGCCTGAAGGCGCCGCGCACGCCGCGCGTCGCCGAGCTGTTCGTGCTCATCGTCGGGTTCTTCCTCCTCTTCAACAAGGTGTGGAGCCCCCAGTACTCCATCTGGTTCATCGTTCCCGCTGTCCTGGCGCTGCCGTACTGGCGCCTCCTGCTTTCCTGGATGACGGTCGACATGATGGTGTGGCCAGTGCTGATGTGGCACATGATGGGCGAGGACCAAAAGGGTGCTCCTGGCGCGCTGCTGGACACCGTCATCATCTCCCGCGACGCACTCATCATCGCCATCATGGTGCTGGTTATCCAGCAGATGTTCGGCAAACGCGAGGACAAAGTTGCTGCCGCGCACAACGGCCACGACCCGCTTCTGACTACCCCTGAAGATTGGAAGGAGCCAGCATGGGATCCGCAACCGTTACCGGAATCGCCTCAATCGCAGTCGGATTCGGTTTCATCGCCGCAGCGTTCGTAGCGACGAACCGTCAAGAAATCCCTCGCGCCGTCGGCTACGGTCTTGCCGCTTTTGTCTTCATTACCGTCATTCCGGTGATCCTCGCGGTCTTCGTAGCCGTGCCCAATCCGCAGTAGGGCGGAGGGGGCGTCGAGAAGTATTTTGCCCAGCGTAACGGGTGGGGTACGCTGGTGGGGTTGCTTGACGCAACGACCCTCCTGCCACCGCACAATGCGGCGGCCGAAAACATTCAAATCTAGACCATAGGAGGTGATGAGGTCCGTGCGTCACTACGAAGTAATGATCATCCTCGATCCACAGCAGGATGAACGCACCGTTGCCCCGTCCCTGGACAAGTTCCTCGAGATCGTCCGTAAGGAAAACGGCAAGGTAGAAAACGTTGATGTGTGGGGCAAGCAGCGTCTTGCGTACCCAATCAACAAGAAGGAAGAGGGCATCTACGCTGTCATCAATCTTGAATGCGCAGCAGATACCGTCCAAGAGCTCGATCGTGTGCTGAGCCTGAGCGAATCAGTGCTGCGCACCAAGGTTCTGCGAACCGACAAGTAAAGAACGGCTTTCGGAACCACGGAAACGAAGGAGTCAAAACAATGGCACAAGGCGATACACCGATCACCGTCGTCGGCAACCTGGTTGCGGACCCGGAACTGCGGTTTATTCCAAGTGGTGCAGCGGTAGCGAACTTCCGCATCGCTTCCACGCCACGCCAGTTCAACCGCGACACGAATCAGTGGGAAGACGGCGAGGCCCTGTTTTTGACCTGTAACTGCTGGCGTCAGATGGCGGAGAACGTCGCAGAGTCCCTCACCAAGGGTATGCGCGTTATCGTCAACGGTCGCCTGAAGCAGCGCTCCTACCAGACCCGCGAGGGTGAAAACCGCACCGTGTTTGAGGTCGAAGTTGATGAGGTGGGCCCGTCCCTGAAGTACGCCACCGCGAACGTGCAGCGCACGCCACGCGAGGGCAACTCGGGTTACGGTCGCCCACAGCAGCAGCAACAACAGCAGCAGCCTCAGAACATGGGTGGGTTTGGTCAGGCACCGCAGCAGCCTGCACAGCAACAGCAGCAGGCACAGCAGTCGCAGCCGCAAAACGATCCGTGGAATTCGGCTCCACCTGCCGGTGGATTCGGCGGGATGGACGACGAGCCCCCGTTCTAAGCATTTCCCACACATAAGCATTTTCAACTCAAGGAAGGTTAGGATTCATGAAACTGATCCTCACCGCTGCCGTTGATAACCTTGGCGAGGCAGGCGAGATCGTCGAGGTCAAGGGCGGCTATGGCCGTAACTTCCTGCTCCCACGTGGCCTGGCTATCCCAGCCACCCGCGGTGCAGAGAAGCAGATCCGTGATATTCAGCGTGTACAGAAGGAGCGCGAGGTCCGCGACTTGGACCACGCAAAGGAGCTGCGTGATCAGCTCGACCAGCTGACCGGCGTGAAGGTGCCAGTGCGTACCTCCGAGAAGGGCAAGCTGTTCGGCTCCGTCAAGCCTGGCGACATCGCAGCAGCTGTCAAGGCAGCCGGCGGTCCATCCCTGGACAAGCGCCGCATCAATGTACCGAAGGGCCTTGTTACCAAGACCGGTGGATACCAGGTCAAGGTGAACCTCCACGACAGCGTGGAAGGCAAAGTGAACTTCGAGGTCGTTAGCAAATAACGACGATTACCGATAGGTAGTCCAACGACAACAGCTTGAGAACGGGTCCCGCTTGTGAGGAGCGGGGCCCGTTTTCGTTTGCCTACCTGCGCTTGTGGATAACTCTCCACAGCGAGGCGGTGTGACCCTCATGTGACGGTGTATTTAGCGCACCGAAGGCGCCTAGTCAAACCGGCTGGTAGCGGGTTATCCACCGGGGGTGCCAATGGGTATCGTCTTGAATAAAAGTGGTGTGACCTGCGAAGAGGTTGCTGTAGGGCGCGCCTTCGATGGCTTTTCCACACACTCTCCACACGTTGTGCACACCCCCTGTGGATAGATCCCAGGCACAATGGAAAACTATTCACAGCCCCTGTGGATAACTCAACTGGCGGTACGTGAATTTCCGGGGTATCCGGTACGCTGTTGTGCAACACGAAAGGGTAAAGGGTGCTGCATGGCTGAGAACTCGAGTGCCGCGAGCTTCGACGATTTTGACGACGACTACGTTCCACCACCGGAGCCTCCAGAGTCCTCGGCGCCACCGGAGCCACGCCAGTGGGACGGTGGGTCGTCGAACTTTAACCGGGGCCGCAAGGACCTGCAGGAGTACCGCCAGCCCCCGCACGACGAGCGCGCGGAGCGTTCCGTGCTTGGTGCCATGCTGCTCAACCAGGACGTCATCACTGACGTTTCGGACGCGTTGCGCCCGGAAGACTTCTACTTCCCAGCGAACCAGCTGGTGTACAAGACCATCACCGACCTGTACTCGCACGGATCCGACATTGACGCGGTGGTCGTCGCGGGCCAGCTGGACCGCAACAACGAGCTTGAGCGCGTCGGCGGCGCCCCCTACCTACACACGCTCATCTCCGAGGTGCCGACGGCCGCAAACGCCCGCTACTACGCGGAGATCGTCGAAGAGAAGTCGATTCTTCGCCAGCTGGTCAACGCAGGTACGCACGTGGTGCAGCTCGGCTACGAGGGTGAGGACGGCATGGAGATCGACGCCGTCGTCGACCGCGCGCAGCAGGAACTTTTCCAGATTTCGCGCAAGAACGCCGGCGAGGACTACAAGGTGCTCGGTGACCTGCTGCAGGACACCGTCGACGAGCTCGCAGCCATCGCGCAGGGCGGTGGCCTGGAGCAGGGCGTGCCCACCGGCTTCATTGACCTGGACAAGCTCACCAACGGTCTGCACGCAGGGCAGATGATCATCATCGCGGCGCGCCCGGGCGTCGGTAAGTCGACGCTGGCGCTCGACTTCATGCGCTCCTGCTCAATCCAGCAGGGCAAGACCTCAGTGATTTTCTCGCTCGAAATGAGCGCGTCCGAAATCATCATGCGCATGCTCTCCGCCGAAACGGAGATCAAGCTGTCCTCGATGCGCTCGGGTCAGATGGGGGAGCAGGACTGGGAGAAGCTCACCCGTCGTCTCGAGGAGATCCAGGACGCCCCACTCTTTATCGACGACTCCCCCAACCTCACCATGATGGAGATCCGCTCGAAGGCGCGCCGGTTGAAGCAGCAGCAGGGCCTCGACCTGATCGTGCTGGACTACTTGCAGCTGATGAGCTCCGGCAAGCGTGTGGAGTCGCGTCAGCAGGAGGTTTCCGAGTTCTCCCGTAACTTGAAGCTGTTGGCGAAGGAACTCGAGGTCCCTGTGATCGCGATTTCGCAGCTCAACCGTGGCCCTGAGGCCCGCACGGACAAGAAGCCGCAGCTCGCTGATCTCCGCGAATCCGGCTCCCTGGAGCAGGACGCGGATATGGTCTTCCTGCTCTACCGCCCGGACTCGCAGGACCGCGACGACGAGCGCGCCGGCGAAGCCGACATCATCGTGGCGAAGCACCGCGGTGGACCAATCGACACGATTCCGGTTGCGCACCAGCTGCACTACTCGCGCTTCGTGAACATGGCGCACGGCTAATCCTGCACCCGTCCGGGGGTGGACAGCCAAGGCTGTCCTTGCTTAGGGTTGGCTCGCCATGCATGACACGCTGCGCGTTTCTGGCTAGCATTGTGGCCTAACACAGTTACGAACGAAGGAAAAGTCACAATGTCTGTCCGAATGATGCACGACGCACCGTCCGCGTGCGCCCACACGGTGGCCCAATTAGAGGAACGTATTACCGTCGCGAAGAACCAGGATTCGACGATGCTGCTGAACCTCCCCCGCAGCATCGACGAGCTGGCCGCCACCTCCCAGCCAAGCGGTGTCCTGCACCGCCTCCGCGGCCTGTTTAGCGCGTAGCGCGGAAGCGGCGCAGCCGCAGCGAGTTCGTCACCACGAACACGGATGAAAATGCCATCGCTATGCCTGCAAGCAGGGGGTTGAGCAGCCCGATGGCTGCCACGGGGATGAGCACCACGTTGTACGCAAAGGCCCAGAACAGGTTGCCTTTGATGGTGCGCAGCGTCGCGCGCGACAGGCGGATGCCGTCGGCGGCGCTGACCAGCGAGTTATTCATCAGGGTGATGTCGGAGGCCTCGATGGCCACGTCGGTACCGGCGCCCATCGCCATGCCAAGGTCGGCCTGCGCGAGCGCCGCGGCGTCGTTCACGCCGTCGCCGATCATCGCTACGCGCTTGCCCGCGTCCTGTAGGCTGCGCACGAGCTCGACCTTGCCGGCGGGAAGCACGCCGGCGGTGACGTTGGCGGCGTCGATACCCACTTCCTTCGCCACGGCGAGCGCGGTCGCGCGGTTGTCGCCGGTGAGCAGGTGCGGCTCGAGCCCCAGCTCCTTCAGCTTCTCGACGCCCACCCGGGAGTCTTCCTTCACGGCGTCGCGCACCGCAATAACCCCTTCAAGCACGCCGTCGACCTCGACAACGACCACGGTGGCACCAGTCGCCTCCATGGCGTCGAAGGCGCCACGGTACTCGCCCAGGTCACCCGATGGCCTGCCGACTCGGACGTGCTTGCCGTCGACGGTCGCGCTGGCGCCGATGCCGGGCTCGTTGCGGAAGTCGGTTGCGGTTGCTGTGGGCGCGTCCTGGACGTAAGCGGTGATGGCACGGGCGATCGGGTGCTCTGAGTGCGCCTCCACCGCGGCGGCGAGTGCGAGTGCGTCGCTGCCGCCATTCGCGTCAACCACGGTCATTTCGCCGGTGGTGACGGTCCCGGTCTTGTCCATCACGATGGTGTCCACCTGGCGGGTGGATTCCAGGATCTCCGGGCCGCGGATCAGCAGGCCCAGCTCGGCTCCTCGCCCGGTGCCTACCAGGATGGCGGTCGGGGTGGCCAGGCCGAGCGCGCACGGGCACGCGATGATCAGCACCGCCACCGCCGCCGTAAACGCGGCAGCCACGCTGTAGCCCAACAGGAGGTGCACCACCAGGGATACCGCCGAGATAGCGATCACGGTCGGGACGAAGATCTGCGCGATCCTGTCTACCAGCCGCTCTACCGGCGCTTTGCCTGCCTGCGCGTCCTTGACCAGTTGACCCATCTGCGCGAGCGTCGTGTCCGAACCAACGCGCGTCGCCCGTACAAGGAGGCGCCCGTGTGTGTTCAGGGTCGCGCCGGTGACGTCGTCGCCTTCCTTGACGTCGACAGGAACAGACTCGCCGGTGAGCATTGAGGCGTCGATCGCCGAGCGTCCCTCGACCACCGTGCCGTCCGTCGCGACCTTCTCGCCTGGGCGCACCACGAACGTGTCGCCGACCTTCACGTCGGCGATCGGCACGCGCGTCTCCACGCCGTCGCGCAGCACAGTCGCGTCCTTCGCGCCCATGTGCAGCAGGTTGCGTAACGCCTCGGAGCTGCGCCCCTTCGCGCGGTGCTCAAACCAGCGCCCAAGCAGCAAGAACGTGATGACGACGCACACCGTCTCCAGATAGACCTCGTCCATCGCCGCCGAGTTCGGCATGAGGCTCATGTGCATTTTCATGCCCGGCTCGCCCGCGTTGCCGAAGAACAGTGCGTATATCGACCACCCGTAGGCGGCCGTGGTGCCCATGGAAATCAGTGTGTCCATGGTCATACTGCCGTGGCGCAAATTCACCAATGTCGCGCGGTGGAAAAGCGACCCTGCCGAGAAATACACCAGGGTCGTCGCGGCGAATGCGGCCCACTGCCAGTACGTGAATTGCAGTGCCGGAATCATCGACACCAACATCACCGGCAGCGACACCACCGCGGACCACACGATGGTCCACAAGAGGGTGTCGCGCTCGGGTTCGGAGGGGGCGTCGTCAAGCGGCTCGTCCGCGTCGGAGAACGTGAAGGCGTCGTAGCCCGCGTTCCGAATCGTTTTGATCAACGCATCAGGGTCAGCGAGCGCCGGATCGTACTCGACGGATGCGGTTTCCGTCGAAAAGTTTACCGACGCCTCGACGCCCTCCATCTTGTTCAGTTTCCGCTGCACCCGGGACGAGCACGACGTACACGTCATGCCCGAAACGCCGAGTTCTATCTGTGCATTCGACATTAGAGTAGCTTGAACCCCGCTTCCTCAATCGCCTTATCGACGTCCTCCCTGCTCACCTCTGCGCCCTCAACCACAACCTTGCCGGTCGTGTGATCAGCGTTCACCGAGGTCACGCCCGGGATTTCCCCGACCTCTTCCTGGATGCTGAGCTCGCAATGCCCGCAGCTCATGCCCTCAACCTGGAATGTTTGCGTTGCCATAATATTTCCTTCCTTCCTGCGGGAATCGCCCCGCACTTGTTAGTGTTGCATTGATAGCTGCCAATCTAACAAAAAGCGAAAAGGAGCTACCTAATGGCCACAACCGACCTCACTGAGGAAACATTCCAGGAAACCGTTCTCGGAGAGGGTATTGTCATCGTCGACTGCTGGGCGTCCTGGTGCGGGCCCTGCCGCCAGTTCGCGCCTGTTTACGAAAAGGTCTCCGAGAAGCACCCGGATGTGACCTTTGCGAAGCTCAACACCGAGGAATACCAGCAAGTAGCGGTCGCCCTGGATATCCAGGCAATCCCGACGCTCATGGCGTTCCGTGACGGAATCATGGTCTACCGCGAAGCCGGTGCCCTGCCGGAATCCGCATTCAACGACCTTGTCGAGCAAGTCAAGGCACTCGACATGGACGAGGTCCGCCGCCAGGTCGAGGCCCAAAACGCGCAGGAGGGACAGTAATGGCAAACCCATTCGTGAAGGGCTGGAAGTACCTGATGCAGTCCTTCGACACCAAGATCGACGAAAACGCCGACCCGAAGGTGCAAATCCAGCAGGCCGTCGCCGCCGCGAAGAAGCAGCACCAGGAAATTACTGAGCACGCAGCCGCCATCATCGGCAACCGCAACCAGCTCAGCATGAAACTGGACCGCCTGCTCAAGTCCCAACAGGACCTCGAGGCGAAGACCAAGACCGCCCTCCAAACGAACGATGACGCCGCCGCCGAGGTCATCGCCACCCAGCTGGTGTCCGTCGAGCAGGAACTCGAGCAAACCAAGCAGGCCTACGCCGCCGCCGAGCAAGCCGCACAGGAAGCCCAAGCGAAGCAGAAGGAATCCGAGGCGCGCCTGCAGGAACAGCTCGCCCAGGTCTCCCAGCTGGAATCCCAGCTTGACCAGGCGAAAATGCAAGAGCAGACCACTAAGGCCATGGACTCCCTCAACCAGTTCGGCGGCGACGACAACGTCCCGACCCTCGACGGCGTTCGGGACAAGATCGAACGCCGCTACGCCCAGGCGCTCGGCGAGCAGGAGCTGGCCAAGTCCTCCATGACCGACCGCATGGCCGAAATCGAGTCCGCTGGCAGCGATGTCGCCGCCAGCGCCCGCCTGGATCAGATCCGCGCTGAGCTTTCCGGCGGCAAGTCCTCCTCATCCTCATCCGAGGCTCCGAAGGAAATCGAGGACAACAAGGACTAGGAAAACCTCAGCGCCGCAAACTGTAGTAACAGGATTGTAGTAATCCCCGAAAATACGTTCGAAATGGGGATTACTACAATCCTGTTGCTCACATTTAGAAAAACCGCAGCGCACAACGCAAAAAGAACGCCCCTGCCCGACCTGAATGTGTCGGACAGGGGCCTTGCTGTCTCGAAAGTGTGTTAGCTTTCGCGGCGAATATTGATGAGTACGCCCCGGATGCCGGAGTGGAAGCCGTCGCGAAGGTTGACGCGCTGGGTTTCCGTCAGGGTGTACTCGTGCAGGGTCTCGCAGGCGAACTGGAGCAGCGGCCTATCGATCTCCGGCGGCAGACCGCCACCGGAAAGCATGTGGGCCTTGTCGCGCTGTTCGCTGGATGCGGCGTTCTCGAACCACCAGGCTGCGTACTGTTGTCCCACGTCGTAGGGGGTTTGGAAGCCGGAGGACGTCCAGACTTCTTCCGGAAGCGGCACGTAGCGCGAGCGGAGTTTGCGGCGCGGTGCCATCATCGACGGCTTCGGTGCCGGTTTGGGGGCCGGTACGTCGTCGGTGTCCTCGTCGGAGATGGTTTCCGGCTTCGGGTCCTCGGCAGGTGTTGCAGGCTCTGCCGACTTGACCGGTGCCGGTGGTTCCGTGGGTACCGGGCCAGGCTTTGGGCCGGGCTTCGGCATATCGGCAGGCGATGGGGTCGCCGGGGTAACTGGGGTTTCCGCGGCCGGTGGATCGACCGGCTGGTCCGAAGCAGGCTCCTCAGCGGCAGGCTCCTCCGGCGCAGCGAGTGGATCGGGTCCCAGGCCGGGTACTTCGGTGGGGCCCTGGTTGTCTTCGACGGGTTCGGCGTCGGCGATCGGGCGTTCCCGGATGCTTGGTGGGAGGGGCCCTTCGAGGACGCGGAGTTGCATGGAGTCTGCGAAGTCTTCGCGTGGGTCGAGGATGGTGGTGGTGTCGCAGGCGTGGCGGAGGGCGGAGGACATGGAGTCCCAGCCGAATCCGTAGAGGTGGACGCGTACGCCGTTGTTGGTGGCTTCTTCGACGCCTGGGATCATGTCGGCGTCGCCGGAGACAAGGACGAAGTCGCTGAACTGGCCACGTGTTGCGTTGATGACCAGGTCGGCGACGAGTCGGGTGTCGACGCCTTTTTGGGTGCGCCGCTCACCCCATTCGATGAGTTGCCCCGTGCGGAGTTGGACCCCGTCGCAGGAGCGCAGGGCGCGCTGGTAGCGGTGGGGTCCGGAGTCGGGGATGCCGTCGTACCACATTTGACGGTGGATGGGTTGGTGGAGTTGGTGGCTGATCATGACTCCGAGGTTGGCGACTACCTCGGGTAAGTCGATTTCTAATTGTGCTCGCGCGCCGATTTCCCATGAGTTGTAAAAGCTCGCCAGTAGGTAAGAAGTGTCGACGAACACCAGTGTGCGTTCAAGCATGGCTCCTAAATTCCGATTCTTTATTGTCGTTAAATTCTTTTCATCACAAGGCTACATATGTTTGTGTGCCTACTCATGCTAGTAGTTCAAGAAATTTCGTAGGGGTCCTTGCGAGCCACCTGGCCACGGTTCTATAGTTAGTTAGTGCAGTAACTAACCAACGAGCTCGAAGGGAGAAATGGTGGTTGGGGATTCAGAGCCACTCTTCGTGCAGATCGCGAAGTTGGTGGAGGACCTCATCGTCGACGGGACACTGAAGTCGGGCGAGCGGGCGCCGTCGACAAACGAGCTCGCAGCCTTCCACAACATCAACCCCGCGACAGCACGCAAGGGCCTCGGCTTACTTGTCGACGCCCAGGTCCTCGAGAAGCGCCGCGGCCTCGGGATGTTCGTCACCCCGGACGCGCGCGAACGGATCCTGGAAACCCGCCGGGAAGCGTTCCCGGGTACGTTCGTCGCCCCTCTTATCGACGAAGCCGTCCGCGTCGGCCTGAGCCGCGACGACTTGATCGACCTTGTACATCGAGTAGCAGAAAGTAGAGGAATGTATCAATGAACGCCATGATTATCCGCGCCGATGGGCTAGCGAAGCACTTTGGTAAGAAGCACGTCCTCAACGGGGTGGCCTTCGACCTGCCGTCTGGTGGTATTCACGGGCTGCTGGGGCGAAATGGCGTCGGTAAGTCGACGTTGTTGCAGATCGTCGCGGGCCAACTGAAATCCTCCGGTGGCGCCGTCGAGGTGTTCGGCCTGGCACCGTTCGATAATGCTGAGGTGATGGACCGCGTCGCGCTCACCGGCGTCGACGTCGGCTACCCGGCGAGCTGGAGCGGCAAGGACATCCTGAAAGGCGCGCAGCTGCGGTACCCGAACTGGGACGATGGGCTCGCGCGCCGCCTCATCGACGACTTCGACCTCGGCGAGGCGCTCGGCACCACGTACAGCAAGATGTCGCGCGGTCAGCGCGCGATGGTTGGCAACATCATCGGCATCGCCTCCGGCGCCGAGCTCACGCTTCTCGACGAACCCTACGTCGGCCTCGACGTCCACAACACCAACGTGTTCTACCGCCACCTCCTCGACGTCGCCGAGGGCGGGCGCACGTTTGTGATGGCCACGCACCATATCGAAGAGGCGTCGAAAATTCTGAGCAGCGCCCTGGTGCTGGGCCGCGACGGCAAGGTCAGTGCGCACGTGACCGCCGACGATGCCGACGCCCACGCCGAGCGCCTCGACCTGAGCAACCCCCTGCGACCTGTCGATTTCGGCGACGTCATCGAGCACCTCCTGGAGGTGAGCTAAATGCAGACCTTTGTCCGCCCCGGCTTCTTCCGCGCCCAAATGTTCGCAGGCTCCAAATGGCGCTTCTGGATGACACTCTTCGGCCTGCTCATGGGCGCAGCGACCATCTTTGCCGACTGGTTGGGCAGCGTCCCGCTGGTCATTACAGCCGCGACATTCTCCTCGCTCCTCCTCTACGCGACCTTCATCCCCGAATCGGACGTTTTTCGCTCCTATGGGATGAACCGCAAGCGCGCCCTCGCGTACAAGCGCCGCGCCGCCCTCGTGGTCTGGGCCGTACTTTGCATCCCGACGCTGATCGTGAGCCCATCGCTGTACGGCCTGCTCGCCATCGCACTGGTCACCGGCTGGCTTGCCCTATACGTAGCTGACGACTCCACCACCGGCGAAGAACTCAACTCTTCCGACAACGGTTCGGCCATCATGGGGCTGCGTCTGGACCAGCCCCTCATCTTCCAACTCTTCTGGAAGCAGCCGCTTCTCCTGGCCGCTGCCCTCGGTCTCGTCTCGATTGCCATGCAGCTCCTGTTCCAGCGCTTTGTCGACAAAGAGTGGGTCTCGTTCGTGGCGACCGTCCCTGACCTGTTCCTGTTCGGCGCTTTCGCGGTAATCTACTCGTGGGGCGCGGCTTCCCCGGCTACTGCTCGCGCGTACGGAATCCCCCGGCGCACGTGGGGTCTGCATGGGCTGGGTGCAGTGGTGGTGTCCGCCGGGATCTACGTAGCGCTGCGTTCCCTTCCCACACTTTTCGACGCCCACACCCTCACCACCGCACCTGTCTGGGCGACGTTCATCTTGGTCCTCACCGGACTTGCGATGCCGTTGGCATGGGGGCGCAACCAGCTAGTGACGTTCATGGCCGTCATGATCCTCTGGCAGTTCATCCGCGACCCAGAGCCCTTGGCCTGGACGCTGCCAGTAGTTGGATGCGCATTGCTGGTGGCACTCGCGACGCTCACGCTGTACGTCGCGGGACGTGTAAACGGAGCCCAAAAGAACCCTGATATGAAGTTATAAAAATGCTGTCTGAACTGGCGATTTGTGTTGTTGTTGGTGTGTGTGTAACTTTAT
>NZ_KV789249.1:52519-71079 GCF_001807505.1 Corynebacterium sp. HMSC08D02
GGTGTCATTCGTTGGTCACGGATGGGTTTATTCGGGTGGTCAAGCCTGGGCCTGTGTTGTATTTCCGGTTTGTAAGTGGTGAGCAGTGGGTGTGTGAGCCTGGTCGGGTGGGGTATCGCGATGATGCTGCCGAGATTGAGTTGGATGGGTGGGGTGTGGATTCGTTTGCGGATGAAGCCGCACCGACGTGGGATTGGGACACACCCAAGGTTTAAGCATGCCTCAGCAGACTACAAGCCTCAGCCCACAGCGCCTCGAACTCCTCTACCGCAATGGCTGTCGCAGAAATGCCCTCGAACTGTGCGTACAGGTCTGGGTGCGGAACGATAGACATCGGCTCATTCGCCTGACCAATCACTTTGCCGTCGGTATAAATGCCAGTAATGGTCTCGCTCGGGTCCAGCTCGATCATCCGAACCATCGTACATTCGCGAGGGTTCAGCTCCTCAAGTTCGGCAATATTGAGAAGCTCTCCCCCAAGATCTGGAGCGCTGTAATGAATCCGGACGTAATGTTTCACGTGAAACTATTCCTTCGAAGCTGTGGTTTGGGCAAGGCGCGAGACGTACGCGGAGCACGTCATCAACTGAATCAGATGGTAGACCATCAACGGCACAATCAGCACACCGAGTTGACCGCCGCCAAAGATAACCGACGCCATCGGCAGCCCCGCCGCCAAAGACTTCTGCGTCCCGCACATCTGGATGGCTACCGTGTCCGCCCTCGAGAACCTCAAGGCCTCCGGGACAACCCGCGTCACCCACAGCATGACGCAAACCAGAACCAGAGCGAACGCAGAGAGGAAGACCAACTCGAGCGCAGAAACATTCGACCACACGCCAGAAACAACACCGGCTGAGAACGCCGAGTACACGACCATCCAAATGGACCCGCGGTCAACAAGCTTGGTAGCTTTCCGCGCAGCGAAGCCAGCAACACCAGGCACCACTGCCCGAGCGACCTGACCCAGCACGAAAGGAAGGAGCAACTGTAATGCAACATTCCGGAACACGGATGCATCGATATGAATGCCACTGTCGGCACCCATCAGGACCATAACGAGGGCGGGCGTCGCTACGACACCAACTATCGACGACAGGCTCGCCGCCACCACCGCCCCCGGCACATTGCCACGCGCGATGCCTGTCAGTGCAACCGAGGACTGGACAGTCGACGGCACCAGGCAAAGATAGAGGATCCCCTGGTATACCGAGTCGGAAATGAACGCGGTTGTGGGGCGCATGGCCAGGCCGATCAAAGGATACGCGATGAACGTAAAGGCGAGGATGATCGAATGCAGGCGCCAATTCGTCAAACCTTGCAGCGCCTCGCGGGTGGAAAGACGCGCACCATAGAGGAAAAACAGCAGACCGATTGCAAGTTTGACAGCAATGGAAAAGCCCTCGGCAAACGAGCCTCGGGCGGGCGCAATGAACGCGAGTACCGCGGCGAGGATGATGCCGAGGAGCAAGGGGTCAATACGGCGAAGAAAACCTGGCATGCACACATGATAGCCACGCAGGCCACGCCAGGCAGGCCGAGAAAGCAGCAGTTTTACATCGACGCGTTCAGCGTCTCACCCTCTTCTGTCAGCTGCGCTGGGGTCAGTGGATTCTGCGTTGGCCCGGAGACTGCGGAGCCGTCGATAATGCTGAAGACGGAGCCGTGGCCGGTGCAGCGAACAGTGTCCCCATCGACCTTGGTGATCTTCTGGCCCTGATGCGGGCAGGTTTGGGAGTAGGCGACGTACTCGCCGGCGGTCGGTTGGGCGATGATGAAGCCGTCGAGGATGACGGCGCTGCCGACGGGTACTTGGGTTTTGGCTACCTCGGCGGTTGGTTCAGATCCGCAGGCGGCGAGGAACGCGCCGGCGAAGGTGGTGGCGGTGCCGAGGAGGAACATGCGTCGTGAACAAGTCATGCCCTGATAGTAGCCTGTTTCATTGCCGTGACGTAGGAGGACAGCTCGGCGGTCAGCGCGTCGATGTCCGTAATGCGCGCGGGGTTCGGGTGCGAGTGTTCGGTGTATCTGGCCACGATGTTCGCGATCGCGGAGCCGGTGATTGCGCCTACTGCCCCGGCTGCGATTGCGTCCGCGACGTGCTGCGGTGTGGAGATCCCGAACCCGAGCAGCACCGGGGCGCCGCCGTATGCTTGCACGTTGTCCACTACCTCGCGAAGTCCGTCGACGGAGGCTTCCTTGTCGGCGCCGGTCACGCCGTCACGGGAGATGGCGTAAATGTAGCCGCGGGATTGCGCGGCGACGCCCTCCAAAGTCTGCGGGCTGGCTTTGGCAGGGGCGATGTAGATCGGGTCGACACCCGCGGCAAGAGCAGCTTCGCTGAACGGCGCCGATTCGCGCACAGGAACGTCCGGGAGTAGCACGCTGTCCGCGCCGGCCTCTCGGAACGCCTCGTAGAACGAGGAAAGACCGCGCACGTAGGCGACGTTGGCGTAGATCAGCATGCCGATCGGCAGCTCGGGGTATCGCTCGCGGATCGTCCGAACTTGTGCCAGTGCCTTATCGACGGTCGCTCCGCCATCGAGTGCCCGCACGTGTGCCGCCTGGATGGCGGGGCCGTCGGCGACGGGGTCGGAGAACGGGACGCCGAGTTCGAGAGCATCGGCTCCGGCGGTGACGGCGGCGTCGATGATTTGGAGGGCGTCGTCGGGGGTTGGGTCGGAAAGCATGATGAATGGGACGAAGGCCCCCTCTCCCCTCTCCTGTAGGGAGGCGAAGAGTCTTTCGTAACGTGACGTAGTAGGGGTGGACATGTTAGTTGGTCTCCTTTCGTACATTTTCAACCCATTCCGGGTGTTCGGCGAGTGTTCTACGGACGTGAGCGACGTCCTTGTCGCCGCGGCCCGAAAGGGAAACGAGGATTGTGAGGAGCTCCGCGTCAGCCGGGTGGGAAGCCGCGCGTTGCAGCGCGTACGCCAACGCATGCGAGGACTCGAGCGCCGGGATGATGCCCTCGTGCCGTGACAGCAACTGGAACGCACGCAGGGCGGATTCGTCGGTGACGGGAACGTACTTCGCTCGGCCCGTCTTGGCAAGGTGTGCGTGCTCGGGTCCGACCGCGGGGTAGTCCAGGCCGGCGGATATTGAGTAAGACTCAGCAACTTGGCCGTCGGTGTCACGCATCAGGTAGGAGCGCGTGCCGTGCAGAATGCCGACGGTCCCGGCAGCAATGGCAGCGCCATGCTTGCCGACGCCCACGCCCTCTCCCCCGGGTTCGACGCCGACGAGTTCGACGCCCTCCTCGTCGATAAACTCGGCGAACATCCCGATAGCGTTGGATCCGCCACCGACGCAGGCGCAGACGACGTCCGGCAGTTCACCGGTACGCTCAAGCATCTGTGCTTTCGCCTCGGCGGAGATCACGCGGTGGAACTCCTTGACGATCTTGGGGAACGGGTGCGGCCCCGCCGCGGTGCCGAGCAGGTAGTGGGACTCGTGGAAGGTGGCGGTCCAGTCGCGTAGTGCTTCGTTGACGGCGTCTTTCAGGGTGCCGGCGCCTGAGTCGACGCCCACTACCTCAGCACCCATCAGCCGCATGCGGTAAACGTTTGGCTTCTGCCGCGCCATGTCGGTCTTGCCCATGTAGATGACGCAATCCAAACCCAGTAAAGCGCAGGCGAGCGCGGTGGCGGTGCCGTGCTGGCCGGCGCCGGTTTCGGCAATGATCCGCGTCTTCCCCATCTTCTTCGCTAGCAGCGCCTGCCCGATGACCTGGTTCGTCTTGTGTGCGCCGCCGTGCACGAGGTCCTCGCGCTTGAGGAAGATGCGCGCGTTCGCGCCGTTGAGGGGCAGGTTGCGGCATTCGGTAAGCGGGGTCGGTCTGCCGAGGTAGTCGCGCAGCAGCGCGCGGTATTCGGCCATGAAGCTCTCGTCGGCGAGGGCGTCGACAAACGCTCGCTCGAGTTGGTCAAGCGCCGGCAGGAGGGATTCGGGGACGAATTGCCCGCCGAATTCGCCGTAGTATGCGGGCAGGATGGTGCTGCCACCGTGGGTGTAATCAGTCATTTTCTGTCCTTGGGTAGTGGTAGTTGCCGATGATCTCGAAGGCCCGCCGCAGCGCGCCCGCGTCCTTACGCCCGGCCTGAGCAGGGTATTCGACGCCCGAGTTGAGGTCTACGCCGGAGCAGCCGACGGCGAGCGCGTCCGCAAGGTTGTCGGGGTGCAGCCCGCCGGCGAGGAGCGAGTCGCCGCGCACCTCGTCCGGGATGTCGGCCCAGCGGAAGGTCTCGCCGGAGCCGCCGTCGCGCGCGTCGAGCACCAGCTTGTCGACGCCCCCTCGGATCCCCAGCGCAACCTCCACGCCAGCCCCTGTAGTCATGGAGACCGCCCTCCAGAGCTCGACGCCCTCCCCTATCTCCGCCCGCACCCGGTCCACCAGCGAGCGCTCGGCCTCGAGCGATCCCTGATACGGCGCGTGCACCTGCACGGCGTGGATGCCGGGCTGGATCAGTTCGCCGTACCCGGACGTGCGGCGGGAAACCGCGACGTACCGCAGCCCCGGCTCGTGTGCGATGATGTCCGCCGATGTTTCACGTGAAACATTGCGCGGACTCGACTCCTCGAAGATGAGCCCGCCGTACACGGCGCCCGCCGCCTTGGCGGCCTGCGCGGCGCTCCACGACGTCAGCCCGCACACCTTGTTTGGCCCGTACACCAGTTTCCGGGCGGCCAGGTCGATGTCCGGCTGGCCGGTCAGCTGCGACCCGACCAGGAACCCGTCCGAGTGCCCGCCGAGCTGACGCACAGTCTCCACGGACTGGATGCCGGACTCCGACACCACCGCCGCTTCGGCAGGAGCGAGTCGCGCCAACCGGGCGGAGCGCGTTAGGTCAATCGACAGGTCGTGGAGGTTCCGGTGGTTCACGCCGAAGATCCGCGCGCCGAGTCGACCAGCCCGCACGGCCTCCTCCTCGCTAATCACTTCGGTGAGCACGTCCATCCCGAGGGACTCGGCGCGGCCGGAGAGGTAGGCGTAGCTGGCGTCGTCAAGAATCGAGAGCATGAGCAGGATAGCGTCGGCGCCGAAGTAGCGCGCGGCGTAGACCTGGACCTCGTCGATGATGAAGTCCTTGCAGAGTACGGGCAGGTGCGTGCTCGAGGCGACCGTGGCCAGGTGGTCGTAGTCGCCGCCGAAGCGGGAGGGCTCGCACAGCACGGAGATGCCGGCGGCGTAGCGCGAGTACACCGAGGCGATTTGGCCGGGCTTGTAGTCGGCGCGGATCAGGCCGAGGGACGGCGAGGAGGACTTGCATTCCATGATGAAGCTGGTGCCCTTGCGCTTCAGGTTGTCGTAGAGCGAGCGCTCCGAGCGCGGGAGTGCAGCGACATCAACGTGGGCAAGACGCTCGCGGATCGCTGCCAAATCGCCACGTCGGCTTGCCACGATCTCCTCGAGCACGGTGGGTAATTGCTTAGGCACTGTAATCAGCCTCCTCGTGTCGTTGCAACCATGCTTGCACGGTGCCGTCGGCAAGCAGGTTGAGGGCGTGGGTGACGCCGTCGGCGATGGTTGGCGCTGTGCCGTTGAGGTAGAACATGGCACCCGCACCGGCGGCGACGGCCGAGCGGTGCGCCTCCGGCCCCTCCCCCGCGAACGTCGCGCGGATGGCGGCTGCGTTCTCCGCGCCGTCGCCGCCGCGTAAGTCCTCGAGCGAGCAGCGCTTGAGGCCGAGTTCCTCCGGCGTAAGCACGTATTCAGTGATGGAACCGTCCCGGCCCAGCTCCCAGACCTGCGACTCGCCGTGCACCGCCAGCTCGTCGGTGCCCGCGCCGTGGACGACGAGCGCACGCCCGCGCCCGAGCTCGCGCATCGTCTCAGCGATGACGCGCCCCTGCGCCGGGTTGGCGATGCCCATGATCTGGTACTCCGGCCGCGCCGGTGAGAGCAGCGGCCCCATCGTGTTAAACAGCGTGGACACGCCGAGCGCCTTGCGCACCGGCTGCACGTGCGCGATGGTCGGGTTGTACGCCGGCGCGAAGAGGAACGTGAAGTTGGAGGACTCGAACTGCCGCACCGCGCGCGAGGGGTCGAGGTCGAGTGGGATGTTCAGGGCCTCGAGGACGTCGGCGGAACCGGACTTGGAGGACACGGACCGGTTGCCGCATTTCACCATCGGCACCCCGCCCGCGGCCGCCACCAACGATGCCGCGGTGGTGATGTTGATGGTGTTTGCGCCGTCGCCGCCGGTGCCGGCGGTGTCCATCAGCCCCTCCCCCGTCACCGGGAACGGTCGGCCCGCGGCGAGGAACGCGCGAGCCGCGCCGGCGATGTCGGCGAAGGTTTCGCCGCGTGTGCGGATCGTGGCCAGGAGTGCTGCGATGTGGACGTCGTCGTAGTCGCCGACGGTGAGCGGGGTGAATGCCTCGATGGCTTCCTCGAGTGTCGGCTCCCGGTTGTCCAGGAAGCGCTTGAGGATGGTGAGGGATCGTTCGGTTGCCATGGTTAGTTTCCTTTCTTCAGCTTGTCGACGCACCGGCGCAGCATCGTTGGGCCTGCGGGTGTGAGGATCGATTCGGGGTGGAACTGCAGCCCGATGGACATGCCGTCGTCGGTTGCGCCGGCCATGACGATGTCCCCGGTGCGTGCCAAAGCGTGCATCCCTGCAGGCATTTCCGTAGCCCCGAGCGAGTGGTAACGTGCTACGGGCACGTCGCGCCTGAGCTGGCTGGTCATGCCGTCGAAGAGCCCGCACGCAAGCCCTTCCGAGGTCAGCCTCATGGTGTCCGAGACTCCGTGGACGGGCCCGCAGGGCTGGACGGTGCCGCCGAAGTGTTTCACAAGGGCCTGGTAGCCGAGGCAGATGCCGAGCATCGGCACGCTGCCCTGTGCCCGGCGGATCAGTTCGGGCATGCAGCCGGCGTCGCCGGGGTACCCGGGCCCGGGTGAAAGCACGATCAGTGAAGGATCCAGCGCCAGTATTGAGTCCGCATCAACGGTGTTGCGGAAGACTACTGACTCATACTCAGCAAGCGCGTCCACCAAATTGTAAACGAACGAGTCCTGGTTATCCAGCAGCACAATCATTTGATGACCTCCAGTTCTGCGCCAGCGGCCAGCGCGATCGCGTTGAGTACCGCGTACGCCTTGTGCAGCGTCTCGTCGGCTTCGGACTGCGGGTTGGAGTCGCGCACGACTCCAGCGCCTGCCTGCACGATCGCCTTCCCGCCGGTGACGTACGCAGAACGGATCACGATGCAGGTGTCAAAGTCGCCGTTGCTGTCCAGGTAGCCGACTGCTCCGCCGTAAGACCCGCGCCGCGCGCCCTCGAGCGAGCGGATGAGCGAGGTCGCGCGCAGCTTCGGCGCCCCGGTGAGCGTGCCCATGTTCATGCACGCCCGGTACGCGTCGAGCGCGTCGAGGTCCCCAGCCAGCCGCGCGGTGACCCGGGACACGAGGTGCATGACGCGCGAATACCGGTCTACCTGCAGCAACTCGGCAACTCGCCGCGTGCCGGGCTCCGCAACGCGGGCGACGTCGTTGCGCGCGAGGTCCACGAGCATGGTGTGCTCGGCGACTTCTTTGGCGTCGGTGCGCAGCTGCAGCTCCATCCGCGTGTCCAGCTCGTGGTCGACCGTCCCGTCCTCGGCGAGCCCGCGCGGCCGCGTCCCCGCGATCGGGTACAGCTGCACCTCGCGGTCGGCGTTGGTGTACTTCAGGTTGGACTCGGGCGAGGCGCCGAACAGCTCGAAAGAGTCACCATGCTTATCGACGCCCCTTTGGTAAAACATGTACGGCGAAGGATTAGTCGCGCGCAGTTGGAGGTACGCGGCGAACGCGTCCGGGCAGTCGGCGATGAAGCTGCGGGCGGGCACGACTTGGTAGATGTCCCCGTTGTAGATGTGCTCCTTGAGTCGCTCCACGTCGGCGCAGAACGTGGCATCGGGGATGTCGGCGCGAGCAACCAGGGTGCCGCCGGCCTCCTCCGAGGAACGTAATGGTGTGGGCGAAGCGGCGTCGATACGCTCGGCGAGCGCGTCAATCCCAACTCCGCTGAGCGTCGCGGTCTGTGATTGGTGATCGATGCGCAGGAGCACTTCGGCGAGGACGAACTGGTAGTCGGGGTAGGTGTTGGCGCCGTCGGCGACGGCCGGGAGCTCCTCGAAGGTTTCGAGGTAGTCGTAGGCGAACCCGCCGGCGAGGAACCCGAAGCGGCTGAGCGCGCGCAGTACCTCGACGGTGGAGGTGGCGGTGAGGCGCTCGCGCTCGTCCGCAACAACAGCAGCGGCAACAGGCGGAAACGCGTAGACGTTCTCTCCAACGTGGTACTCCCCCAGCTGCTCCCGCAGTTGATCAGCCACCGTGCGCCCGAAGGGGGTCAGTGGCTCGACGTGTACATGGCTGCCCGAGCAGGTGACGCGCACCGCGGCCCGCAGCACCGCGACTGATTGGATGCCGGAGCGGGTGGTGATGTCGGCGGATTCAAGCAGGACGGTGTCCCGGGTCGTGGTGCCGCCGAGGTGCGCGAAGAGGCTGGCGGCGTCCGCGTGGTACTTCACGCGGCGGGTGTTGTGTGTGCTCATGGTCGTCCTTCGTGTGTTGGTACACCGAGGGCGTGTGAGCCAAAGCAAACGGCCCGCGGTGCTTGTGGTTACAAGCCGGCGGGCCGTTGTTGGGACTCTAGAAGGTACTAGAAGTGGCGGCTCGCCGTGTTCGGGAGCCACCACCAGTTCTTCTGAGTCGTGAAAGTCATAGGTGTAAAGGTAGCGGAGAGATCGGGCGCTGTGCGCAGAACCGCCAAAGGCGCAGCGTAGACCGTGAATATAAAGCTCCTACTGCTGCTCGTCCGCCTTCCCGGCGGCCTTGCGTAGCGCGCCGAGGTCCACGGCGGGCTCGTCTGAGGAGTCTGAGTCTGAGGCGTCCAGGGCGGCGTCGACAAGCGCGGCGGCGCGGGCCCCGAAGTTGCCGCCGACGGAGATGCTCACGAACCCGGCGACGACCGCCACGGCGACGAGAATCCACATCCACCCGTATGCAATAAATGCAAAGGCGGCGCCGATGGCGAAGGCGACTGCGGCGAGCACCCAGAAGGGGCCGGTGACGCGGTGTGCTTGGCGCCATGTGGACTCGTGCTTGCGAACTTCCGGGACACGCAGCCCGATCACGCCGTTGCCGGGCAGCTTCCCGGCGGTCGCGAGGACGCCTAGTATGAGAAGTGCCACAGTGAATACTATAAGGAGTATCCCAATGATAGTATTTATGGAACTTGTGTCAGAAAATGGCCCATTAGGGCTCTGTGCAAGCAACATACCGTATAGCATAACCATCACAGGTTTTTCGCCTGTGGATCTGTCCATCGCCTCGTATTAAAGGTGCAACAATGAAATCGAAAGTGTTGAGCTCGCTGCTCTTCTGGATTGTCGTGGCGATCGTCGCCGGCTTTCTGTGCAGTTTTTTCTTTCCTGACTGGCTCGCGCGCGTCTTCGTGACGTTCAATGGCCTGTTCTCGAACTTCCTGGGATTCTTCGTCCCAATCCTCATCTTCTCCCTGATCGCCCCCGCGATTGCGGGCCTGGGCAAGGGCGCGGGTAAGTGGTTGGGTATCACGGCCGGGGTCGCCTACGGATCCACGATCATTTCCGGCCTGATTGCCTGGGGTGTGGCTTCAGCACTCTACCCAACGTTGCTGGCTGGTACGCAGCTGCGTACAGATATCGACGACCCCTCCGAGGGCGGCCTGTCGCCGTTCTTCGAGGTGGAGATGCCTGCACCGTTTGAGGTGATGTCGGCGCTGCTGCTCGCGTTCGTGATTGGTATCGCGATGACCACGGTGAAGTCCCGCACGATGCACGAGGTGCTCAACGAGCTGCGTGACGTGATCATGAAGGTGGTTCAGAGCTTCGTCATTCCGCTGCTGCCGTTGTTCATTTTCGGTACGTTCCTGAACCTGGCTATGAACGAGAACTTCGGTTCGACGATGGCCGCGTTCGGCGTGGTGTTGCTGCTCTCGGTCGGCATGACGATCGTGATCGTGCTGGGCCAGTACCTGATCGCTGGTGCTGTGGCGGGTCAGAACCCGTTCACGGCGCTGAAGAACATGCTGCCGGCGTACTTCACGGCGCTGGGTACGTCGTCCTCCGCGGCGACGATTCCGGTCACCTACCAGTCCACCCTGAAGAACAAGGTGGACGAGAACGTGGCGGGCTTCATCGTGCCGCTGTGCGCGACGATTCACCTGTCTGGTTCGATGATGAAGATTACGCTCTACGCCCTGGCGATTGTGTTCATGGCGCAGCTGCCGATCACCGGTGGCGCGGTCGTCGGCTTCGTGCTGCTGCTCGGCATCATGATGATTGCTGCGCCGGGCGTGCCTGGTGGCGCGATCATGGCCGCGGTTGGCCTGCTGCAGGCGAACCTGGGCTTCGACGAGTCGATGATCTCCCTGATGATCGCCGCTTACATTGTGGTTGACTCCTTCGGTACCGCGGCGAACGTGACCGGTGACGGCGCGATCGCGATGATTGTGAACCGTTTCGCGAAGGGCAAGATCGTCACGCAGGATATGGAACGCGCCAAGGAAGTCACTAGTCGCTAGCGAGCCCCCGCCCGAGCGGTGCCGCGACGAGCAGCTGCACAAGAAACAGCGTGAGCGCCGGCACCAAAAAGAAGTAGGCGGGGATCCACACGGCAACTGAGGTCCACAGCGGCAGGGATGCCGCCGCCCCGATGCACAGGAGTGCGCCGAGGGTGCGTGGCAGTTGCTGGAACGTGAGGATCACGGAGCGCCCCAGGGTTTCGCCCAGGGGCGCTTTTTGCTGCTCTTCTGAGGTCGCCTGGAGGTCCAGCTGCGCCTGGAGCGCGAAGAACCACACGCTGATGCCGGCGATGATGAGGATGCCGGACAGGGTGAGCCCTTGCGTGAGGTTGAGGAGGTGGCCGTCGATACCCGCCTGGAAGATGACCCACTGTTGGTAGATGACGCCGAGGGCGATGGCGACGAGGACCCCCCACCACTGCGTGGAAGCGCCGCCGAATTTGCCGCCGCCGTAGCGGAACTCGCGGAGGTAGTGCAGCCCGTAGCGGGAGCCGCGGCCTTCGACCATGTATCCGGTGACGACGTTCGCGGCGCGGATCGCCATGCCGCCCGTCACGATGGGCAGGCTAGACAGCACGAAAAGCATGTTGACAATGACAATGTCCGCCATCAAGGTGAAGGCGGACATAAATCGGGAATCGGGATTGAAAAGGCTCACGCCAGAATGTTATCCCTTCACGGCGCCAGCTGCGACACCTTCCACGATGTGCTTCTGGGAAGACATGTAGAAGATGATGATCGGGACGATGGCGAGCACGAGCATTGCCATCATTGCGCCCATGTCGCGGTTGCCCTGGGATCCAACGAACTGCTGGATGACCACTGGGATGGTGCGGTATGGGGTGGACAGGCCGATGACGAGGTATGGCAGCAGGTAGTCGTTCCAGACCCACATTGCGTTGAGGATGGCGACGGTCACTGCGGTTGGCTTGAGCATCGGGAGGACGACGCGGAAGAACGTTTGCAGTGGGCTGCAGCCGTCGATGGTTGCTGCTTCTTCAATCTCGAGTGGGATTGACTTGACGAAGCCGGCGAACATGAAGACGGACAGGCCTGCACCGAAGCCGGTGTAGAGCACCACCATGCCGAGCGGGTTGGCCAGGCCGAGGCGGTCGGCGATGGTGACGGTTGGGAACATCACCATCTGGAACGGGATGACCATGGAGAACACGAACAGGTAGTACAGCGTGGACGTCCACCACGTTTTCACGCGGGTGATGTAGTAGGCCGTCATTGAGGAGAAGAAGACGATGGAGGCGACGGAGAGGATCGTGATGGTAAATGACCACACGATGGCCCACGCGAAACCTTCACCTTGGACGCCGGTGATGTAGTTTTCGAATCCGGCCCACATGTCGCCGAGTGGGATGGCGAATGGGTTGTTGGAGATCGCGAACTTCTGCTTGAAGGAGTTCAGGAAGATGAACACGATTGGTCCGAGGAAGACCACGGTGAGGAATACCAGCACCGCGTAGATGAGTACTTTGGCTGGGCCGCTGACGCTCGCCTCGGAGGCGGTGACGGGTGCCTTTGTTTTGGTTGCCATGGGTTATGCCTCCACTTCCTTGCTGCGTGTTGCGCGCAGCTGGAACATTGCGATGACGACGACCACTACGACGAAGATGACGGCCTTCGCTTGGCCGACGCCCTCGACGTTGTTGCGCAGGAACATCGTGTTGACGATGTTCAGAGCGACCATTTCGGTGGATCCGCCTGGGGCACCGTTGGTGAGCGCGAGGTTCTGGTCGAAGAGTTTGAAGGTATTGGACAGGGTCAGGAAGAGGCAGATGGTGATGGACGGCATGATCATTGGGATGGTCACGTGGCGGAGCATTTCCCACTTGGAGACGCCGTCGAGTTCTGCTGCTTCGATGAGCTCTGGTGGCACGTTCTGCAGGCCGGCGATGTAGATGATCATCATGTAGCCGACGAGCTGCCAGTTAATGAGGATGACCAGGCCGAGGTAGCCGTACTTCCAGTCGGAGACGATCGTGGTGCCGTATTGGGCGAGCACGGCGTTGATCATGGACTGCCATGTGTAGCCGAGGACGATGCCGCCGATGAGGTTCGGCATGAAGAATACGGTACGGAAGAAGTTGGTGCCTTTGAGTTTCCGTGTCAGTGTCCAAGCGATTGCAAACGCGAAGACGTTGACGGTGATGATGGAAACGATGGAAACGAGGGCGGTGAATCCGAACGCTCGGACGAAGCCTTCTCGTGCTTGGAACGCTTGGACGTAGTTGTCGACTCCTACCCAGGTTGCGTCGGTGATGGTGTGGAAGCTGGTGAATGACAGCAGGAAACCAATGACGAATGGGGCAAGGAAGGCGATCAAGAACGCAAGCAGCGTCGGCAGTACGAAGATTGGGAAATATTTCTTCAGTGATTGCTGCATTTGTGGTGCCTATCTGGGGAATAAAAAGCGCGGAGTGCGCTGTTCGCACACCCCGCGCTCTGGTTTACAACATGTTCAGTGCTTAGTTGGAGCCCTTTTCGGCCTTCCAGTCCTCGCTGAACTTAGCGACGACGTCAGCCCACTCCATGTTGCCGGATGCGTACTGGGCGAGGTTGCCGCCGAAGTCATCCTTGAACTGCTGGGATGGGAAGAACTGGAAGTCCCATGGCAGGGTGGTCAGCTCGGTGTTGGAGATTGCCTCCTGCACCTGGCGTGCCAGTGGGTCTGCCGGGACGTCGGTCTCCGTGTAGTTCTTGAACGGCGCGATGAAGCCGAGGTCCTCGATGACGTGCTTCTTGCCTGCCTCGGAGGTGAACAGCCAGTTCAGGAAGTCCTTGGTGGCCTGCTGGTCCTCTTCTGGAGCCTTGGCGTTGATGGCGAGGTAGTTCTCGGTGCCGACGTTGATGCCGGTCTTCTCCTCATCTGGGAGGCCCATGTACATCGGGAGGAACTTGATCTTGTCTTCCTTCACGACGTTGCCGTTCACGTCGGCGATCTGCGACCATGCCCAGTTACCGTTCTGGACGAAGGCTGCCTGGCCGAGTGCGAACTCTGCCATGGAGTCGGAGACTGCCTTGGACGGTGCCAGGGTCGGCGCGACGGTGGAGTTGTTCAGGTACAGGTCAAAGAGGTTCTTGAACTCCTTGTTGTACTTGAAGGTGACGTCCTCTGCGTCGGTGGTGCCGAGGTCCTCGAACTCGAAGTGCATCGGGCCGTTGGCCAGGTGCGTCTGCCAGCGCCAGTCCTCACCGCTGGTGAGGGAGGTGGAGGCGAAGGTGCCGTCGATGCCGAGCTCGTCCTTCTTTGCCTGCATGTCTTCGGCGAGCTTCTTCAGAGATTCGAAGTTCTTGACTTCGTCCATGGAAGCGACTGCCGGGTTTGGCAGTGCGAAGTACTTGTCGGTGATTTCCTCGTTGTAGATGATGCCGAAGCCTTCAACCGCGAACGGGATGCCTCGGACGGTGCCGTCTTCCGCGGTGAGCGGGGTGACGTCCTCGTTGAGGTCCTGTGCGAGGGAGAAGTCGGAGAGGTCTGCGGTGTAGTCCTTCCAGGTCTTGAAGCCGGTTGGGCCGTTCATCTGGAAGAGCGTCGGAGCGTCGGACTTGCCGACCTCGGTGCGCAGCGTCTGCTCGTAGTTACCGGAGGCCGCGGTGACGACCTTGACTGGGACGCCGGTTTCCGCGGTGTACTCTTCGGCGATTGCTTGGTAGGTCGCGTCCTGTTCAGGCTTAAAGTTGAGGAAGTAGACGTTCGGACCTGCGGTGTCACTCCCGCCACCGCAGGCGACGAGGGCGGACGCTGCCAGTGCTGCGACAGCGGTTGAGGCAAAAGCTCGCGTGAATTTCTTCATGGGCCATCCTTCATGTGTAGCCGTGCTCCTTGCCAGCGTTACCCGATGCGGTTCACGGCGCGTTTTAAGGTACTACCTCAGCATAGTGACCTTCTGTGAAGCACGGCAAACATTATGGCCCCAGTCACATCTCCGGGGGTAATTTATAGACGATTGCTTCGTCCGGATGCCCCGGCAGGACATGATCGAAATAGGACTGCGCCGCCTCGGCCAAGGTGACGTAGCGCTGGTCGTTTTGGCTCATGAACCAGCGGTGATCCAGGATTTCGTGGAAAATCTGGGCGGGTTCGAGCTTCTCTCGCAGCTGCGGCGGGATGAGTTCCACGATGGGTTCGTAGTTCTTTACCATCCAGCGGTGCGCGACGGCTTCGAGGGGGAGTTTGCCGCCGTAGCGCACGGCGCGGTACACCTCCATCTCGCCGAGGAGGCGCTGCGCCTGCCGGTCCTGCACCTCCAGCCCGGTGAGCCGCAGCAGTTTTTTCTGGTAGAACCCTGTGGAGAAGACGGCGGGTTCGATGATCACCCGGTAGGTGTCTTCCCCGTCGTGTTCGATCTCGACTTCGCCGACGTCGAAGCCCAGCTCATTAATCTTTGCGACGCGCCCAGCGATCGCCCCGAACGCGTCACCTTCGACGATGAGCTCCCCTGTCATCAGGTCCCACAGTTCGTTGTAGGTGGAGGCGATGTCGTTGCCAAGGGTGATGACGTCGACGTCCTCGCTGAGGTAGCCGCCTGCCTGCAGGTCCATCATCTCGCCAATGATGTTGACGCGGGCGACGTCGACGTCGTAGAGGCGTCGTCCGTCGGAGATTGGGTCGTGGAATTCGCCGGTTTCGGCGTCGACGAGGTAGGCGGAGAACTGGTCGGCGTCGCGCCGGAACAGGGTGTTGGACAGGGAGACGTCGCCCCAGTAGAAGTGCAGCAGGTGCAGGCGCACCAGCAGCACCGCGAGGGCGCGCACCAGCTTGTTGATGGTGTCGACGGTGATGTCGCGGGAGAACACGTCGCGGTACGGGAGTGAGAACCGCAGGTGCTCCGTGACCAGGCAGGGGGTGAGTTCCTCGCCGTTTTCGTCGACGCGGTGCGTGATGACGGCCACGGGGACGACGCAGGGGGCGTCGAGCTCTTGAAGCCTCCGGAGCATGTTGTACTCGTGGTAGGCGACTTCCCCGCCGATTTCCTTGACTGCGAAAACTAGCCCGTCAGCTTCGATGAGGCGCACCGTGTGTCGCGAAATGCCGCGGGGCAGCGCCGCGAGGAGGTCGGAGGACCAGTCCTCGAGTGGCTGCGCCCACGGCATTTTCAGCAACGTCGGTGCGTAGACGGGCGAGACAACGCTGAGTTTCTCGCGCAATGTGTGTCCTTAGATCCGCTGGCCAGTTGCCTTGCTGAATACGTGGAGTCCGCCGTCGACGATCTGGACGTGGACTACGTCGCCCTTCATCACGCCGGACAGTGGCGCGGTGCGCACCACGATCTGGCCGGAGGTTTCCTCCTCGAGGCCCTCTTCCTTCCAGCCGCCGCCTGCGAGGTGGCCGTACAGGTAGGAGTCGGAGCCGAGCTCCTCCACGAAGTCGATCTCGACCGGGATGGAGTGCTTCGCGGTCTCGTCGACGACCTGCAGGGACTCCGGGCGGAAGCCGAGGATGACCTGGCCGTCGTCTTCCACGGTGAGGTGGGAGATGTGCTCGTCGGAAAGTGGGATGGAGGCGCGGCCGAGCTTGGCCACCTTCTCGGTCAGGTCGACTTCGAAGGTAGACAGGTTCATGGCTGGGGAGCCGATGAAGCCTGCGACGAAGACGTTGTTCGGGTGATCGTAGAGCTCACGCGGGGTGCCTACCTGCTGCAGGACGCCGAAGTTCAGGACGGCGATGCGGTCGCCCATGGTGAGGGCTTCCGTCTGGTCGTGGGTGACGTACAGGGTGGTGACGCCCATGCGACGCTGCAGGTTCGCGATCTGGGTACGGGTCTGCACACGCAGTTTCGCGTCCAGGTTGGACAGGGGCTCGTCCATAAGGAAGACCTGTGGCTTGCGCACGATGGCGCGGCCCATTGCCACGCGCTGGCGCTGGCCACCGGAGAGAGCCTTCGGCTTGCGGTCGAGGTACTGGGTCAGGTCGAGCGTCTTGGCTGCCTCTTCCACTCGCTTGTTGATCTCGGCCTTGTCCATGCCGGCGATCTTCAGCGCGAAGCCCATGTTCTCACGCACGGTCATGTGCGGGTACAGGGCGTAGTTCTGGAAGACCATCGCGATGTCGCGGTCCTTCGGGCTGACGTGGGTGACGTCGCGGTCGCCGATGCGGATGTGGCCTTCGTTGGTGTCCTCGAGACCGGCGAGCATGCGCAGCGCGGTCGACTTACCGGAGCCGGACGGGCCGACGAGGACGAGGAACTCCCCGTCCGCGATTTCAAGGTTGAGCTTGTCGACACTCGGCGTGGTCGCACCCGGGTAGATGCGCGTTGCGTTGTCGTAAGTTACTGATGCCATGTGGTCCTCCATCGGCAGGTACGTGCCGAACGTTCCGTAGTGGGGATAAGGTACTCCCTTAACCTACCATCTGGAATCACAAGGCCATACTCGCTATGTCGCGAGTCACACTCCCGCTACCCCCGTTACATCCTCCCCCCGTACGGGGCTGAGCTGCGTGACGTGTCCCCGTTTTTCAAACTTTTTTCTATTTGGAATACCCCAAGGTCAGCGCGAAATTAAGAGAAAGTTAAGAAACCTTCGTTGTCCCCTGTCTTTAAAGTTTAGGCCGATTTTCTTACGGGTATTCCCTTTTTCGCAGCTGGTTCCGTATAGTCCCAAGTAGAGAAATTCGAAGCAGAGACCCGGCACCTAGAACACGAGGTGCCGGGTTTTTCTTTGCCTTCTTAGAATTTTTTTAAGCCGCCGGGCCCTCGCCGTCCAGGATCCGCTGCGCGTCCTCGGTGCTCAGCTCGTATCCGTAGAACGTTGAGTAGAATTGTTGCGTCTCAGCAACCAGGTCGACGTCCTCAAACTTCTCCGGGTGGAACAGCTTCGCTGCCCACAGCAGCTGCAGCGCTTCCTCCGCCGAGTAGCGGCCCCAGTTCGACGTCCCCACCGGGTTCTTCACCACGTTGCCCTGCTTCACCGCAGGCACGTTCGCCAGTGCAGGATCATTCACCAGCTTATCGACGCCCAGCTGCGCCTCCATACCGCCCACGATGATGAAGTCCGGAGCGGCGTCGACAATGTCGTGCGGGGTGACGGTCGTGACGTCCACAACCTCCTCCACCACGTTGCGAGCCCCCGTCGCTGCAATCCACTCCCCAACCAGCGAGTCCGGCCCGTCCGCCTGCGTGACGTCCTCCCCGCCAACGATGTGCAGCACCTTTGGCTTCTTCTCCCCCGGCATGCCGCCCAGGCGGTCCGCGACCATCTTCAGGTTGCGCTCCATGTAGGTCACGTACTCGGTCGCCTTCTGGTCGGCCTCCTCGGTGCCCAGCGCGTTCGCCGTAATGCGCACGGACTTCATCAGCTGCTCAAAGTCATCAAAGTCGACCCTCGCCGCCGGGATCCCCTGCGCCTGCGCAGCCTCTACCTGTTCCTTCGAGGAGGTCAGGAGCATTTCGGGGTTGATCTCTTTCAGCTCTTCCACGTTGAGCCGAGTTCCCGACGCCGGCGTCGGCAGCTCAGTCACGTGCGGGTAGATCTTCGTCAGCCACGGCAGCTGCTTCGCTTCCTCAGTGGTGGCCACCAGGGTGTCCCCGCCACCAAGCATCAGCACGAACTGGTTATTCACGTCCCACGTGTCCGCCAACCGGGTCACCTGCTTCGGCACCCGCACGTCCGTGCCGTCGATGTCCGTGAGCAGGCGGGTCGTCTCCTCCTGCGTTGTTTGGGTCGTTGACTCTGCTGCGTTTTCGGCTGCATTGTCGGATGAGTTTTCGGCGGTGCACCCGGTGACCAGCAGTGTTGCGGTCAACAACGTTGCTGCTACGGCGTGGTGACGCATAGGAAAGGACTCCTTCTTCAAGGTTGCGATTACGCCAGCAGTGTACCCACCGACACCCCCATGCCCGAACCCGCCCCTCCCCGCGCACCACATTCCCTCACGCAGTCTCAACGACCTGGTCTTTTATCGACGCCACTTCCAAAAATCCCGGGATTTGGTGTCGTATCTCGGCGTGCCAGTGCCAAAAGACGCAACCGATAACATCTAGCACATTTATGACC
>NZ_KV789249.1:71099-76974 GCF_001807505.1 Corynebacterium sp. HMSC08D02
TGGCCGACCCCCGACCTGGGCTTTTGCCAACGCCGCTTTCCAAATCCAGGAATTTGGTGTCAGTCCGTGCTTGGTGCGCACCAAATTCCCTCACACAGTCTCAGCGACCTGGGCTTTTGCCAACGCCGCTTCCCAAAATCCCGGGATTTGGTGTCGTATCTCGGCCGCCAGTGCCAAAGGACGCAACCGATAACATCTAGCACATTTATGACCTGTGGAAATGCGGAGGTCGGAATTCAAACATGCGCCTCTTGGCACTGAGGTCTCTGTGTACGCACCACATTCCCACCTGGCCGACCCCCGACCTGGGCTTTTGCCAACGCCACTTCCCAAAATCCAGGAATTTGGTGCGGGGCCGGGGCCTGCCTGCAAGGGCCTCAAACATAAAAACGCAAAGAGTGAACCCCCTGCGCTCTCGCACTCGAAAATGGGGGGGTGTTGAGTGCTCAACCGGACTCGGGGGGAATCCGTGGGCAGGAGGCTCATACGCGATTGTAGCGTGCCTTCTATAATTACACAACTCCTAGCATTGTCCCAGTTCAGGGGCTATAGGTGGATGACTTCTACGTTGTCCCAGTGTTCGGCAAGGTAGTTGGCGGCGACGATGCGGTGGCAGGTGCTCGGGTCGGCTTCGGAGCACAGTAGTACTACGTCGGAGAAGGTGTCGCGGTCGAGGTCGGCGGCGTGGCGTTCGTCGTACTCGGCGCGTAGTGCCGCGGCGAACTTGTCGAAGGGGATCTCGTTATGCCGGTAGGCGTGCATGAGCTCGTGGCTTGATGCGAGGGTCAGCTCGTGGAGGTAGGGCATGTCGAGGATGGTGCGCAGGAAGTATTCCAGGTCGTGCATTTTGGTGAACTCTGCGAGCTGGTTGGTGTTTGACCTGCGGATATCCACGACCCGCGAGATGTTGTTGTCTCGCAGGATCGTGAAGAACTCTTCGGCGCGTTTGTGGGAAAACCCTAGGGTATACAGCCTCATACGGCGTCCGCGACCGCCTTCGCGACGGCCGGTGCCACGCGGGGGTCGAGTGCTTGGGGGACGATGTTGTGGGCGGTGGGGGCGTCGATAAGTGAGGCGATGGCTTCGGAGGCGGCGAGCAGCATGGGGCGGGTGATGCGGGTGGCGCCGGCGTCGATGGCGCCGCGGAAGATGCCGGGGAACGCGAGGACGTTGTTGATTTGATTGGGCATGTCTGAGCGCCCCGTTGCGACGACCCCTCCGTGCTTCCGCGCAACCTCCGGCTCGATCTCCGGGGTGGGGTTGGCCAGCGAGAACAGGATGGGTGCCTCGGCCATGAGGAGGACTTGCTCTTCGGTGATGTGGCCGCGGGACAGTCCGATGAAGGTGTCGGCGTCGCGGAGGGCGTCGTCGACGGTGGTGTGGATGTTGCGCGGGTTGGTGCGCGCGGCGAGGGACTGTTTGACGGGGGTGAGGCCGGCGCGGTCGGCGTGGATGGGGCCTTGGGAGTCGAGGACGATGATGTCGCGGATGCCGGCGTGGAGCAGCATGTCGACGCATGCGATGCCCGCGGCGCCGGCGCCGGAGATGACAACGCGCAGGTCGGTGAGGGTGCGGTCGAGGACGCGCGCGGCGTTGCGCAGTGCCGCATAGATGACGACGGCGGTGCCGTGCTGGTCGTCGTGCATGACGGGGATGGTGAGGCGTTCGTCGAGGCGGCGTTCGATCTCGAAGCAGCGTGGTGCGGCGATGTCTTCGAGGTTGATGGCCGCAAACGAGGGGGCGATGCGCACGACGGTGTCGACGATTTCGTCGACGTCGTGGGTATCGAGGACGATCGGGAAGGAGTTCAGTCCAGCGAACTGCTGGAAGAGCTGGGCTTTGCCCTCCATGACGGGCAGGGATGCTTGGGGACCGATGTCGCCGAGTCCGAGGACCGCGGTGCCGTCGGTGACGACGGCGACGGTGTTTCCGGCGCCGGTGTAGCGGCGCGCCTGGGCGGGGTCCTGCGCGATGGCTTCGCAGACTTCCGCTACCCCCGGCGTGTAGCAGATGGCAAGGTCGCGCATGGTGCTCACCTCCATCGTGGAGGTGATGGAGAGCTTTCCGCCCTCGTGAGCTGCGAAGATTTCCTCGGTTGTTGGCTGTTCCTGCATCGAACGTCCTTTCATCAATCAAAAGTTTGACCTTATAGTACAGCTCGATGGTGTCAGGGGTAGCCCGCTTAGCCCCGTGAATGTTTCACGTGAAACAGGCGTCGAAAAAGTGTGCACTAGGATAAGGTGGCTTCACATGTAAGGTCTCCCCCACAAATGCATCCTCCATGCAAGCAAGGAGCGCAGGTGAAACGCGCAACAAGACTCGGAGCTGTCACGCTGGCTGCCATGTTAGCGCTGGCGGGAACGGCTGTACCCAGCGAGGCGACGACCCTCAGCTCTGTGCGCTACACCGCCGGCGTCGTGGTGAACCAGGGTGATGTTGTTGAGGTGGGCATCACGAAGTGCCAGGTCGGCTATGTCGATGAGGCGTCGAAAACCGCGTACGTCGCGCGCCACTGTTTCACCCAGGGCCCGGGGGAAGTGCTCTACAAGAACAGCCAAGCGGTGGGCTCCAGCACTCGCGCCGGGCTTATCGACGCCCGCTTCAAAAACGACGACGTCATGGCTGTCAGGCTCTACGAGGATGTCATCGCAGGACAGAACCTCTTTTCGGGCGATGCAATTGCCGATTACGACTCCCTCGAAGCCGACATGGAGTTGTGCGCGAACTCGGTCAGGCAACGCAAGGTCGTCTGCGGACATATCCAAGGCGCGGGCGACGGCGTGATCAAGGTCGAGTCCGACGAGACCCTCATCCAGGGCGACTCCGGTGGGCCCGCCTGGCTCGTCGACGCGGATGGCAGTTCTCTTGGGTTCGTCGGCGTCATTTCGCAAACAAGCACCGTCGAGGCCCCGCCGAGTAAGCCCTGGTACGAGTGGAAAATCACGTCGGTAACGAATAAGTCATGCAAGGCGAGCACGGAGGTGCCCACCTACACTCGCACACAGCCTGAGTCGTGCGGGATTCACGACGACGCCCCCGGTCTCCTCGCACCCGTCACCAGAATGCGCCCACCCGGCCAGCCCTGGATGAAGCGAGTAGCCACCGAGTTCGAGGTGTTGTCCTCGAAGATCAAGGCCGGGGAACCCCTGAGCCGTCAGCAGGAGGACATGGTCCTTGGGCTCACGCTGTCGATCGTGATCGGCATCGCAGGGCTGAGTCTCTACGCCGCGTACCTGCTGGGCGAGCCCATGATCGCGCGGTTCGTGGATGGGCTCAAGCGCTAACCCCACTCAACCGTTCGGTTGACGCAATGTTCAACCTGCTGCGCGATTACTTTCTGCGTCCGCTCCAGCACCATTGATGGTGTCAATGGATTTCCCGCCCGTGTTGGCGGTTGTAGAAGGAGTGTGCAAGGTGCAGAAGTTGTACAGGGCAGCAGTGTTGTATTTGGTGCTTGGGTTGGGCGCGGGGTTGTTCTACCGCGAGTTCACCCGCGCGAATGATTTCCCGGAAGGCCAGTTCACGCAGCTTGGCGTGACGCACACGCACTTGCTGGTGCTCGGGTTCGTCATGTCGTTGATTTTCTTGGTGTTGGAGAAACTGTTCCGGGTTTCGCGGTCCGGCAAGCTGTTCACTTGGTTCTTCTGGGTGTACAACGTCGGCGTGCTCATGACCTCGGGCATGATGGTCTGGCACGGCATCCTCACCGTGCAGGGCAAGGAGTCCACGGCGATGATCGCGGGTATCGCGGGCTTGGGCCACATCGCGATCACGGTTGCGTTGGGCTTGTTCATGGCGGCGCTCGGTCGCGCGCTCAAGTCTGTTGAGCCGGAATCAGTAAGGCGCTAGTGATGAACGAAGCAGAGGCCACCACGCCAACGCGTCGCGACTGGATCAGCCTCGCCGTCCTCTCGGTGGGGCTCGGGGTCATCGTTCTCGACGGCACGATCGTTGGCGTGGCGTTGCCGTCGATAATTACTGACCTCGGCCTGGACCTCACCCAGGCACAGTGGGTGAACAGTCTGTACGCGGTGCTGCTCGCCGCGTTGTTGCTGTCCACGGGCAAGATTGCGGATTCGTGGGGCCGCAAGCGCGCCTTCCTCGCGGGCCTCGGGGTGTTCGTCGCGGGCAGCGTCCTCGCCGGCTTTTCGACGTCCGCCTCGACCCTCATTTCCGCCCGTGCAGTGCAAGCCGTCGGCGCGGCCCTCATCATGCCGTCAACCCTTTCGACGGTAAACGCGGTCTTCCGCGGGAAGTACCGCGCGGCCGCCTTCGGTGTGTGGGGCGCCGTGATCTCGGGCGCAGCCGCGGTCGGTCCCTTGGCCGGCGGTGCGCTGACGCAGTGGGTGTCCTGGCACTGGATCTTCCTGGTCAACGTGCCAATCGGCGTGCTCGTCGCCATCGGCGCGGTGCTCACCGTCCGCGAGACCCGCAGCCCCGACAAGCTCCCCGGCATCGACGTCGACGGCGCCCAGCTCAGCGCCATCGCCTTCGGCACCCTCGTCTTCGCCATCATCGAGGCACCCGACCTCGGCTGGTGGACGCCTAAGGAACCCCTCACCGTGTTCGGCTGGACCTGGCCCACCACCGCCCCGGTCTCCCCCGTCCCCGTCGCACTTGCGATCTCCGCCGTGGCCTTCGCCCTCTTCATCCGCTGGGAGCAGCACCGCCAGCGCGTGGAACGCTCCGCGCTCCTGGACTTGGGCCTGTTCTCCTACTCCACCTTCTCCTGGGGCAACATCACCGCCGGCGCCGTCGCCATCGGCGAGTTCGCCATCATCTTCATCTTGCCGCTCTACCTCATTAATGCGTTGGGCCTGTCCGTCATGTCCGCCGGCCTAGTCCTGGCTGCGATGGCCGTCGGCGCATTCCTCTCCGGCGCGGCAGCCCGCCACGTCGCCGCCCGCTTCGGCGCGCCGGGCACCGTCCTGATCGGGCTTGCCCTCGAGGTTGTGGGCGTCATCATCCTCGCCTCCGTCATGGGGGCAAACACCAGCGGCTGGCTCATCGCCGCCCCACTCACCCTCTACGGCCTCGGCCTCGGCCTGGCATCGGCGCAGCTCACCGGCACCGTCCTGCGAGACATCCCAGTGCAGCGCTCCGGCCAAGGCTCCGCCACCCAGAGCACCGTCCGCCAAGTCGGCTCAGCCCTGGGCACCGCGGTCTCCGGCTCCGTCTTCTCGATGGCCCTCGCCATCACCCTCCCTAAGACCCTCACGGACGCCGGTATCACCGGCCCACTTGCCGACGCCACCTCCACCGCCACCCGCCAATCCGCCGGCTCCGCCATCAACCAACTCCGCATGGAAGGCACAGCCAGCGCATTCGGTGACCAAACCGCCGCCGTCGTGCAGGCCCTCAGCGAGGGCATGGCCGACGCCGCCCGCTGGTCCCTCCTCGCCGCCACGGCCTTCCTGGCCCTCGGATTCGTCGGTGCGCTGCAGGTGCGGAGGGCGGCTGGGGCCGCTTCCGGGGAGGTTGAGGCTGAGGCTTAGGTTCAGGTAGCTCGGGACTACTAATAGAAAGGGGTCGGAACCCGTGAAACCGAGTGCCGACCCTACCGACCCAGGCTTGGGTGAAGTTCGCAACCTCCCTGTCCTCAATGAAAGGCCGCCCTCGGAAGAGCGGCGACGACCAGGGAGACTGGGCGGGTATCGCGGACAGTGACCCCTCAATGAAAAGCCGCTCCCGAAAAAGCGGCGGTGTCCGCACAGTTTTGCGATTTCATAGGCGCTCACCTCCCCTCAATGAAAGGCCGCTCCCGAAAGAGCGGACCCTCAATGAAAGGCCGCTCCCGAAAGAGCGGCGGTCCCGTAGTTGTAACGGTGGTGGTGTAGGTGCTGGTCCCTCAATGAAAGGCCGCTCCCGAAAGAGC
>NZ_KV789249.1:76994-77311 GCF_001807505.1 Corynebacterium sp. HMSC08D02
CAATGAAAGGCCGCTCCCGAAAGAGCGGCGGTCCTGGTCGGATTGTCGAGGTGACTTGGAGCATCGGCCCTCAATGAAAGGCCGCTCCCGAAAGAGCGGCGGTGCAGGAAAAACCCGGAATACACTTAGAGTGCCTATAGTCCCTCGATGAAAGGCCGCTCCCGAAAGAGCGGCGGTTGGGAGGGTGAGCCGCTTGGTAACCAGGCGTTTCGCCCTCAATGAAAGGCCGCTCCCGAAAGAGCGGCGGTACACGTCGGAGCGGTAGCCTGGGCCAACATTGAATGTCCCTCAATGAAAGGCCGCTCCCGAAAGAGCGG
>NZ_KV789249.1:77331-77645 GCF_001807505.1 Corynebacterium sp. HMSC08D02
CAATGAAAGGCCGCTCCCGAAAGAGCGGCGGTTTATCCCCGTCGAGAGTGAAACGCTCACCGGACTTCCCTCAATGAAAGGCCGCTCCCGAAAGAGCGGCGGTGCTCGGCGGTCACGCCCTGGCGGCGCGCCTTGAGCCCTCAATGAAAGGCCGCTCCCGAAAGAGCGGCGGTAAGCGCGCGATCGGCTGGCGGCTGAAACAGGTGTTCACCCTCAATGAAAGGCCGCTCCCGAAAGAGCGGCGGTAGTGAATAATCTCGAAAAGCCCCGGCCCGTAATTCTCCCCTCAATGAAAGGCCGCTCCCGAAAGAGCG
>NZ_KV789249.1:77665-77875 GCF_001807505.1 Corynebacterium sp. HMSC08D02
CAATGAAAGGCCGCTCCCGAAAGAGCGGCGGTCCGCCAGGTGGTCCCGAGCGTTATGGGCCGTTCAGTGGAACCCCTCAATGAAAGGCCGCTCCCGAAAGAGCGGACCCTCAATGAAAGGCCGCTCCCGAAAGAGCGGCGGTACGCCGTTCTTCCAGTAAGGCTTCCGCTCCGAGCGTCCCTCAATGAAAGGCCGCTCCCGAAAGAGCGG
>NZ_KV789249.1:77895-104448 GCF_001807505.1 Corynebacterium sp. HMSC08D02
CAATGAAAGGCCGCTCCCGAAAGAGCGGCGGTTTTGCATACGCTAGCACACTATGCTACAAAGGTGATCCCTCAATGAAAGGCCGCTCCCGAAAGAGCGGCGGTAAGCGCGCGATCGGCTGGCGGCTGAAACAGGTGTTCACCCTCAATGAAAGGCCGCTCCCGAAAGAGCGGCGGTTGCTGCCGTCTTCGCGTACTTCGTCGTGCCAGTAGACCCTCAATGAAAGGCCGCTCCCGAAAGAGCGGCGGTTCCGAGTCGGAGCAAAACCCGGGGAGAAAGTCGTGGTCCCTCAATGAAAGGCCGCTCCCGAAAGAGCGGCGGTAGACCCCGGAAAAATAGGGCCATATACAGCGGGTTTGCTGGAGGTTCCGAGCGCAATAGGAATAATAGCAGTTTTGAGGTTGATCTTTTGCCTTCACTATTGAGTTCTCACCTTTGACATGCGGTTTCCTTCTGCGAGCGTACCCTGGGGTTTTCGTTACACCGGAGCGCTCGCAGGACAAGCATGACCTACAAAATTAGGACATCGTTGTCGGTCACCTCCCGCGACTTCCCAAGGTACCCGAAGCGTTGCTCATTGAGTTCGGCAACTCTTCCGAGATCGCAGAAGAGGATGGAGTCCTCGTCCGAATCAATGAGCTGTTCCAGTTCGGACTTGAGCTGCAACAATCGGGCGGGTGAGATGTCCACGATGAATACACTGTACTGCACTCGATCGCCGTATTCCTGCAGGGTGGTCGCAACGCGGTCGCGGCGACGATCGTGGATGATGTCGTAGCAGATAAGCGTTCTGCGTGCGTCGTCTCTGCTCATCGGACTGTCACTCCAACGTAGGAAGGCTGCACACCAGTGAGCACCCCGAGAATCATCCGGGCTTGGATCTCAATGACTCGGCGCCACGTCACGTCATAACCGAACAGTGGGTGCTGAATACTGGTCTGCACTCGGCGTTCGAACGCGGCGATCACCTTCTTCCTCGCGCTGTCGCGTAACCGAGCAACGTCCTGAATGTAAGTGAAATCCGTTGCTTTAATCTCTCGGCGGTTGATCATTGAGATCACCACCGAGTCCGCGATAGGAGCACGGAACTCCTCCATCAGATCTAGGGCGAGCGCCGGTTTGTTTCGCCCACTGCTGTGCAAAAACCCCGCGTGTGGGTCTAACCCGCAGGTGAGGATCGCTCGGATCACTTCCGTACGGAGCAGCCCGTAGGCGTAGTTCAGCAAGATATTGATGGGGTCGGCAGCTCCTCTGCCATGCCTTCCGGCCCACTCCCACTCGAGTGCCTCCATGCGCTTGCTACTGAGCATTGTTGGAAAGCTCTTGAAGTACGCAGCAGCTGCGTCGCCTTCAATACCGAAGAGCTCGGGAATGTCACCCGCAGTTGATGCGCGCTCTGCCTCGTTCAGGAGAAACTGCACTGCATCGGGTGCATCGCCGTTGCGTCGAAGCAGCGTTGCTTGGTTGGCGATCTTTGCTGTGATCATCCCGCGCGCGATGGTGAGATCCCCGTTGTGGCTCCGGACGTGTTGCTCCACGCGCGCTGCTCCATTAGGGCCGTCGGCGGGCTGCGACATTCCGTAGACCCGCCCGGTAGATGAGCACCAAACAACCGGAACGTCGTTCCAGAGCAAGTTTCGATGCAACGCGCTGGATAGGTCGATGTTGCCGTGGACTACTACGCCTTGAACGCGCGCTAGCGGGGCGTCGGCAAGCTTTTCTCCTTCCTTTTCGACGACCACTCTGCCCCGCCGAATGCTCGCACGAGAACCCTGCGTGGTGAGGTGAAGTACCTGCCCATCGGGGTCTGCGGCGTGGATTCTGCGGCGGGGGTTTCCTCCGTTATATTCATCCGGCAGACAAACGGAAAAGTGGGAGCAACGCGCGCAGCGTTCGTCGTTCACAAGTGGCACCGGAGCATGCGAAGAGTCAACGATGTCCCGCGTCCTTGCAACCATGCGAGCTGCGTTGTCCACATCGTCCTCGGTGAGCTCCACGCTCACGCGTCGCCGATGATCAGTGAAGTAAATCGCCTGATCAACGACGGAGAAGCCCGCCTCGCGCAGGCACTCCCTCTGTAACGTAAGCTGCAGTCGGTTCGCTGGCGTCACAACCGCTCGCCTGCGCACTGGTGTGGCTTTGTGCTCCACCAAAGCCACCTCGTGCTCGTCAAGAAACTCGACAGCATCTGCTTTCCCAACGAGTCCGAGCGCTTCGCATCGAAGCGGATACGACGTGAGGCGCTGCGACCGAGAGTTCGCTGCGTTATCTACCGCCTGATGAGCCACGTCGCCTGCCTGCATCTGCTGAGTAAACGTAGTTTCCCCGTTTGCCTCGAGCCAGGTGCGACGCTCACAGTAGGCGGTGTGCAGCACCAGGCTGATCGGCAGGAAGTCCTCTTCTGCAATCACAGTAGTTGGACCCTTCCTCGCTCGAAGTAGCGTTCGGGCGCCTTTGCCGGACTTACATAAATGCGGAATGTTGCGGCTGCTGGCACACCGTACGCGCGTAAGGACGCAATCGCTTTCTCCGGGAGGACACCTTCCTCTGTCTTCCCTTCCGCTTGGGCGCCAAAGGCGTTGACTATGTCGCTCCACGAGGAAGACAACACGATGCTTTCGGACCGCTCTGGGCTTATCGGCGTAGTTGGTACTGGTAATACAGCCAACTGCGGATGGTGGGCGGTATCAGGGTAAGCCCCAGGAGTGAACGTCACGTGCGAAGTGCGGGGCGTAATCGGGTACTGCCCGATGCCTATGAGCGCTGCAAAGGCGAGCGCCAGATCGGTTTCTCCGGGAGGGGTGAATCCCGATGGCGTTCGGGACGCGTCACCGCCAAATGGGTCTTCGATCTTGTCGCCCTGCCAGCCTGCCAACACACGTTCCGGGTCCCATGATGCGAGCTCTTCGACGAACTTCGACAGTTTCTGGGAAACGAATTCCTCGCCAGCATTGCGGGTCTTCATTTCCCAGCGGGACGCCCCGTTATCAGGACGAGGGTCCTTGCCGTTGAACCTCCAGTAGGCAGCTTCACCGAGAGCCTGGATGAACTGCAGTCCCAACATGTCTGACTGCTCTTGCAGCTGGTCGAGATCCTTCGATCGAGCCTCCTGGTGGCGACTCCAGTCCTCGGGGAACTTGGTGGGATTGATCGCTTTAAAGCGCGGACTGAAAGGAGAGAATGTTCCTTCCCCGTACTGGACTTGGGTTGTAGCCCAACCGTCATGCCAGTTCCGGCTGATCTGCACTGTTGCTTCGGCAAGCTCAAGCGGAGTGACGTCCTCCATTTCGAGGATGCCTTTTGGAGTCGGGTCGTTGTTCCAATGGATGGTCACCGCTCCATCAGTGAGCGATCTTGCAATGAGGCTAAGACCTGCAAGAGCGAAGTGGGTCAGTCCCGAGTAAACATCGCCTGCGACTGTGATTGAGTGTTTCATCGTCCTTCTCCTGAAATCTGAGCATCCGCAGCGCGCTCAAGGGACTCGCACAGCGCGAGGGTGTAAGCGCCGAACTTCCGCGTGAGGGTTCTGACGTTGCTCTCCCACTGCCCTTCTGTAAACAGTCGGTGAGCAGTTTCAGACCTTGGATCGAGCTCTTCGCCGGTGTGCGGGAAGAGGTCGCGTCCTCTGCCGTGGCTTGCCCCAACAATGTGGACGACAAGTTCGTTGATGCGCTTATCGCCGGACAGCCGCTTCTCCTCAGCAACAACTGCTGAAAGTTGTTCATGGCGCCAGCCGATAGGCAGCTCCGATCCCGCCTTCGAACGAAGGATCTCCTGACGGCTCCGAGTGAGGCTCTTTGCCCAGGGGCGTGTGGCATCAGGGTTCTTCAACATGCGTTGGAATCGAGGGTCTCGTTTTCCTTCATCATGCAGTTCAGCAGCGGTGACAATGTGTTGAGCAAAGGAGCCCTCCACCCCGAGGCCGTCGCAGATCTCACGCGCGCGTTGAGCGACGTCACGCTGATGGTCTGCAAGCGTCGGAGGCGTTTCGCCGCCTGGTTGCACGCTAGGCGTCCACTCCTGAATCGTCTCGGAGTCTGCTCGCAGTATCTTCGACTCGCGCCGGATGATCCAGGCAGCCATGTCGCCGCGCGGATCCTCGACGATAGAAGTAGAGATTTCGATACTCGGTGCCTGTGCTTCGTCGTCAGGGAACCGGGAATACCACAGCTCTGTGAACTCCGTCGGCGTCAGCTCGTGCGCGGCACGGAATAACTCGAGGTCGAGTTCTCCCTGATCCTTTGGTAGATACACCGTAACCCCATCGATGGCGGCTTCTTCGGGTGCGTCTTTGTCTCCTGCCGGGATCGACAAGACTTGCTCAGTAGTGATTGGGATATCAGCGGTGACAATGAGGACGTCGCCAGGCTTGAGGTCCTTGACCTCCTCCAATACTTCAATCTCGCCAGCGCGATAGACGAGCTGCGGAATTGCGTGATCGGGACCTAGTGTTTGGGCAACCTTTGAAGCGACCTCTCTAACCGTCGTGATACTTCCTGGAAAGACCTCATTCGCAGTCGGAGGGATCGTTCGAAGAAGCTCGATGGTTGCTTCTGCAGTCTTAGCTACTGTGTGACGGACTACTACCCCGGCCTGCGGAGTTTCGTCGGAAAGGTCGTCACGAAGCCAAAACTCGAGTTCCATTGGGTGAGCGTGACGCTCCGAGGACTTTGCCAGGAGCTCGACATCGCGGAACTCGAGGCGCTGGTACAGCAGGCGTCGCGGATCTGTTGCTGGTGCCGCGTATTCGCCCACCCTAGCCGGGTTGATGTCTTCTCCGTCCTCGAACTGGTTGATCCATGTAAGCCCATTACGTAAATCTTCTGCTGTATATGGGGGACAGTCCCGCTTTGGGGCCGCATCCGCTGTTGGTTGCAGAATGACCAGCTCAGCGTCATCGTACTTTCCGAGCCGGTTGAGTCGGCCAATACGTTGCTGAACTGCGGTTGCTGGGGCAAGTTCTGTCACCATGTATTGGAAATCAACATCAACTCCTACCTCGAGCGTCTGCGTTGCTACGACAACATCGACGTCAGGATGGCCCTTCGGAGTGAAGATCCCCGGATAGGTTTCCTCGATGTCTTCCAGGTCGTGCGGCCGCAAACGACCGACCAGAAGTACTGCACGAATCTTTGATTTCTTCAGCGCGGCGGAGATCTTGATCGCTGTGTCCACATGGTTCACGATGCAACCGATGGTGCCCGTTCGGGCCTCGTCGTTGAGCCACTGCTCTATGCGCTCTATCGCGCCGTCGACGACGGCGCGATTCCCCATCTTGCCGTTCCACTTCGGAAGCTGCTCATGGGTGATGCGCTTCGTGGCGTGAAGACGCAGATGGAGAGCGTTGTCGCGAGGAAACTCAAGGTCATTGGGATCTACTCCGATGGAGGAGTACTCGGTATTGTGTGTAGACGGCGTCGCCGTTGTTTCGACTACTTGGAGTTCCGGAATCCCCGTTTTAGCTCCTGCTTGTTGGATATCTCGAATACGTCGCGCCGTTACCAGCAGTTGCCTATTGAGGTGTGCTTCATCGAGTACCACAACGGAGTCCATCGTCATGAGCGCGGTTTCACGCGGACGCGCATACAGTGTTGAACCGTAACCCTGGAAGAGCGCGCGTGAACCCCACATATCCGGCGTTGAGGCAATGACGGCGCAGCTCGAGAAGTCGCTCACAGGAAGTGAACGTGAAGTCAGACCGCCACGAAGCACTGACGCAACAAGCGGATGTCCTTGACGGTTGCCGCTGAATGTCTGGAGCGCAGATGCCACTCGAAGAACAACATCCGATGCTGCTGCAGGGTCCTGCAGCGCCTCTTTGAGCATTGATTGGATAGAGAGTGCCCGCTGGTACTGGTTGTCCACAAGGCCGCGCCGGTTGACAACGGTATGTAGTCGACGTGGAATCCTGGGCGCATTCCCACACGCACTCAGCGCGTTGAGGAAAACGTGAACATCGACGACCGAAGACTTACCGGCGCCTGTTGGAGCAACGATTTGGTCTGGCCACACTCCGTGTTGCACGACGTGGCTGACGAGTGCGCATTGCCAACTGAAGGGTTTGTGTCCACCGTTCAGCGCTGCAAAGAACTCGTCGAAATCATGTAACTGTACTGGTTCCATCATGACTCCTCTGTCTGTTCTGGAACGGGAAGCTCGATGTCGAAGGGATACAGCAGTCCCCCACCAAGGTGACGTGACTGGCCGAGCATGATCGCTGCTTGCGGAGGGTGCAACCGCCCCAAGTCGAGAACAGCATCGTACGGCTGTACGGGCACGCCCTTCGGCGAATGGTGCGCGAACCTGCGCACGGAGCGTGTGACGAGTTGAGTCTTGGCCACAATGACCTTGTGTTGCGCCACCTGGTCACGAAGAGAGATGTACCGCTTCGGCCCCTTCCCTTCTATGTTGAACCTGTCACGCCATACGAATCCCGCCGAGACCAGTGCTGAATCCGCGAGACTCCATTCTGAGTCCTTATCGCGGATTCGTCGCATCTCAGGCACGATGGGCATCTCGGTCGCCCAGAGACGGTGCTTGCCAGCTGCCGGTGCCGGCCAGAACCGGGTTCCAGATCTGGTGGTGTTTGCAAAGGAAACACCGATTTTCCCTAAGCTACTTGACCATAGGTGCTTGATATGTACAGCTTCCTGTACTTGCTGCAGCTCTTCCGGCGAAGCACCGTTGGGTACAAAAAGCGCCAGTAGAGGGCCGTTTTCTCCAAGCAGTTGGGCAAGCTTTGTCGGGATGTACTGGATGGAAAGTCGGTTTGCCGGAGGCAACACACCTTTGTTGTATTTCCCGGTAATCAGGGGTGCAGCGCCAAAACCAATCCGCGAAATCAGTGCCTTATGCATGCTGAGACACAACGCGACACGGTCACGTTTGTCGACTTCTCGATCGAGATTGAACAAATACGCCGTCGCCCACGGTGCTGTTTCTGGTTCGCCTTCGATGGGCTCGTACCAAGTTTCACCGATTGAAGCCTCTGACGGCTTTTCACTCGTTGGTTTCTGACCTTTTGAGAACTTGTCACGGCTCAGTGATGGTGGTTTGGCTTTAAACCGCGCGTTATACGCAGCGATCAGCGCGTCAGTTCGGCCTTCGGCTGGAACAGCGCGCGAGTGAGCCTCGCGCGTGAAGCAGTTCGCCGTCGGGGAAAGCAGCAGGTTCGGTTCAAAGCGCTCGGCGCTAATCGTGACTACGCTGTGGCTCTCGCCGAGGTACGGCACATCCTCAGCAAGGGCTGTGAGCGTTTCAGCAACATCCTCTGGCACGTCGTGCCACATGAAGCCGTAGTAGTCACGGACTGCTACGCCGTCAGAAATCGGGCGTGCTTCCACCTTTTTGCGAATTGAATTCTTCGTAGCGTCGAACGTTCCTACATCCCTGTACCCAATTCGGTGGTGACCACCATTGAGCAGCAGTGTCTCGGGCTGATACAGCCCGTTCGGTGGGTGTTTTTCAAGCCATCGCAGTGCTTTGAGCGACGCATCAGACGGTTGACCATCCTCGGACGTAGGCCCCTGACCAGCAGCAGCGAGAAGCGCAGCATGTAGACGTAGGGGTGACGGCGAGTTTTCGACGGACCCGTCACTCCGATGCCCGTAGTAGGTGCCCAAAGGAAGCGACGCTTTCAACGTCAATTGGGCCATGATTATTCATCCTTTTCGCTTGGTTCGGCTGCGCCGGCGTAGATGTCAGGGTTGCCTACCACTTCGCGGATCTGACCATGCCAGTCAGCGACTCCAAGGGCCTCAGCGTGGTCGAGTGCCTCCTTGAGTAGCGCGTCAGCAGCCTCAATGGAGAGCGGTGGTAGCTCTTTTTTCTCGCCGTAACGCAGGTCAAGCTTGACGACAGGCGCTGCGACTTCAACGAGATCACAGTTGGAGCGGTAGTACAGTTCTTGCTCTGCACGGGCGATCAGCGCGAAGCCGAGGGCCGCGATGAGTGCGCGACCAGCAACGTTTTCTTCAGGGGTGCCACCGAAGCTGATCTGGCGCAGCGCCGTGAAGCTGAGTACCCAGGAGCGAATCACGCGGGAGCAGGACACTCCTCCCAACGGATCGAGGGTGGGTGGCAGTGCACCGACGCCGACTGCGGAGCCCGAGAAGGTCTCACCCTTCTTGGCCTTCTTCAATTTGTCCTGAGTATCTTTGACTTTTTTCTCCGAGAGCTTGTCTGCCTGGTTGTCAATGATCTTCTTGAAGGCTGCTGCATCCAGTTGTACCGATGCACCTACTGGGTCAACACGTGCGCCACTGCGCGCTCCCTGCTGTTCGGATCCTGGCCGACTCTGATCTGCCAGCACACCAATGGTCTCTCCGGTAATCGATCGACGGATTCGAACTTGGTCTTCTGGTCGGACAGAGTCCCAACCACCGCACAGGATAGCTATCGGTGCAGTGTTGAGGAGTGCACGGTAGTTACGTGGTTTCGAGTTTCGAATCTCTCGGAACCAGTCGGCCTGCGTGACGGGTTTCCCTTCGTAGCTTCCGGCGCGGATGTGGCCGTCAGCAAAACGGTGCGGCAGGTCAATATCGGTGAGGGTCTCATCGCCATAAGACAGGGCAATGCGCGGAATACGGGAAATCAGTGGGTCTCCGTCAAGGATGGAGTTGCTGATGGCCTTTTCGCCACGGTTAGTTGACGACGCGATGCCGTCAATAATCACAACCTCATTCGGTTTTTTGTCGATGTACCTGGTTTCAAAGGCGAAACACTGCGAGTTGCCCTGCACATATTTCGCCGGAGTGATGGATGCGTGTGATCCGGCTGCTGCAGAGAGTTCTGTTACGGATGACCAAGCTGATGGTCCGCCAGGCTTACATGCTGCAAGAAGCTCTTCTAGATTCAACATAAGTGATCCTTTCGAAAAGTTGTGCTAACCCACGTCCTTAATGTCCGGGAGGGTTTTTATACTTGGGCTAGCGCTTTGGGAGCCAACGTTTGTTGGTTAGTTCCAATGTATCAGAACACTCCGACAAAACCGCTCAAGCGGAAAGAGAGTAGTGTTAATTGGAGTGAGCCACGCGACGGCGTATGGGTGTCTTCACTTCACCAAGCGGAGAGAGATCCTCAATGAAAGGTCGCGTGACGAACTTCAAGGCTACCCCACCCGAGAGGGTTGTGGCATTACTAGCAGGATCAAACTCTAAAGGAGGAAATCGAGAGGGAAGCCCGGTCAGAATGCCTGGTGCAGCAACCCAATCATCACGATCTTGTTGCCGGATTATCCTTTGGAACGTGGACTAGCATTCTCCCGCACCCGAGCGCAACGAGTAATAGCAATGCCAGGCTATGGCTCTGGAACAACGCCCTGAGTGTTGGTTTCAGTAATGAACCGAAAGAAGCAATATATCGGTGGTCCCAAGAGGTGAGGCAAATGAGAAATCGTGCGAGTCACCTACGTCCAATGCTTGATACAGACCGGCTGCTGAAGTTCCACAAGTATTCAATTCGTCTGCTTCGAAGCATTAACGAGGACTTTGGCCAAATTGTCGCAGGATTTGCGTTCATCCCTAATGTGATTAAAAGTAAGCCTCTCTAACCCCCCAACCAAAACAGCCCGCGCCGTACCGTAGTACCGCGCGGGCTGCCCCACCATGGGCCCCACCAGGCCCTTTAGGTTCGGGCCCCACCAGACCCGAAAGGAGGTCGTCACGCTGTTGCTGTCATCAGAGACTAGCAATGTGACAGGCAATGGTGACTGACCGCGTTCCATGGTACCCGGTTGGCGCGGTGGGGGCGAAGTGGGCGTCGGAAAGCGAAAAGTGGGGCGCAAGCAAAAACGCAATTCTGTTCACAAAATCTCGAGCAAACTCATCATCACTACCTGTCCCCCTCCAAAAATGACGCCTACAATCAAACTTTCCAATTCCACAACCAGAAAAGGACCGTTCATGGACCTCGTAAGGCTCTTGCGCAGGCACGCGCGCCCGTACCGCGGCGCGATGCTCGCGGTGGTGTTGCTGCAGGCAATCACGACTGCGGCGACGCTCTACTTGCCCAGCCTGAACGCAAAAATTATCGACGAAGGCGTCTCCCAAGGTGACGTCCCCTTCATCTGGCGTACCGGCGGCGTGATGCTGGCCGTGGCGTTTGTGCAGGTGATCGCGGCGTGCGCGGCGGTGTGGTTCGGGTCGAGGGCCTCGATGGGCACGGGCCGTGATATCCGCGAGGAAGTGTTTGGTCGGGTGTCGCGATTCTCGGCGGAGGACATGTCGCACTTCGGCTCGGCGACGTTGATTACGCGCGGGACGAATGACGTGCAGCAGGTCCAGCAGGTGTTCCTGATGTTCTTGAACTTTATGGTGGCGGTGCCGATCATGATGGTCGGCGGCGTGGTCATGGCGGTTCGGGAGGATCCGGGGATGAGTTGGCTGGTCGCGGTTTCTGTCGTTGTGTTGGCGGTGGTCGTGGCGGTGCTGATCGGCCTGCTGCTGCCGTTGTTCCGCTCGATGCAGTCGAAGATTGACCGTATTAATGGCGTGCTCCGCGAGCAGATCGCGGGCGTGCGCGTGGTCCGCGCGTTTACGCGGGAGGAGTTCGAGTCCGAGCGTTTCGACGCCGCCAATGCCGACCTCACGCGGTTGAGTCTGCGGATCGGCAATTTGTTTGTGATGATGTTCCCGCTGATCATGCTGATCCTGAACCTGGCGACTGCGGCGGTCCTCTGGTTCGGTGGCCACCGCGTGGATGCGGGTGAGGTGCAGGTCGGGTCCCTGACGGCGTTCTTGCAGTACCTCCTGCAGATCCTCGCCGCGGTGATGATGGGCGCGTTCATGGCGATGATGCTGCCGCGCGCCCTGGTGTGCGCCACCCGTATCACGGAGGTGTTGAAGCACGAGCCGTCGCTGACCGAGCCGCACGCCAGCACAGCCAGCGCAGCCAGCGACCCGGCAAACAGCACCGTCACCTTCGAGGACGTGACCTTCACGTACCCGGGCGCAGAGGAACCGGTGCTGGACGGCGTCTCCTTCCAGGCCAACCCTGGCGAAACAACTGCGATTATCGGTTCGACGGGTTCGGGCAAGTCGACGTTGTTGGGTTTGATTCCGCGCCTCTACGCGCCGACGGGCGGTCGGGTGCTGCTTGGTGGTCGGGATGTGGCGTCGTTACGCCGTGAGCAGCTGGTGGATGCGGTGGCGATGGTGCCGCAGAAGCCGTATTTGTTTTCGGGGACGGTGGCGTCGAATTTGCGTGTGGCCAGCCCGGATGCGACGGATGAGCAGCTGTGGCGGGCGCTCGAGATCGCGCAGGCCACGTTCGTGGATGATTTGGAGATGCCGATTTCGCAGGGCGGCACGAACGTGTCCGGCGGGCAGCGGCAGCGCCTGTGCATCGCGCGCGCGATTGTGGAGCGGCGCGGCGTCCTCCTGTTCGACGACTCTTTCTCCGCCCTCGACATGACCACGGACGCGCGGCTGCGCAAGGCGCTGGCCGAGCACGTCGCCGACGCGACGGTGATCGTGGTGGCGCAGCGTGTCAGCTCGATTCAGAACGCGGACCAGATCCTGGTCCTCGACGCTGGCCGTATCGTGGCCTGCGGCACCCACGATGAGCTGCTGCAGTCCTCGCCGACGTATCAGGAAATTGTCCGTTCCCAGCAGACGGTGGAGGCAAAATAATGGCAAAGGACCACGTCGAGTTGACCGACGAGGAAATCCAGAAGCTCGAGGGCTCCATGGACGGCCACTTCGGCGGCGCCCCGCGCTCCGCGAAGAACTTCTGGCCGTCCGCGAAGCGGCTGGTCGGTCTGCTGGCCCCGCACAAGGCGATGTTTGCCCTGGTGGTGGCGCTGGTGTGCGTGTCCGTCGGGCTGAATGTGTACGCCCCGCGCGTGATGGGCCACGCCATGGACGTCATCTTTTCGGGCGCGATCGGCGCCCACTTGCCCGCCGGCGCGACCCAGGAGCAGGTGATTGAGGGGTTGCGCGCGGGCGGCCAGGACACGTTCGCGGACATGCTGTCCGGGATGGATGTGACTCCTGGTGTGGGCGTCGATTTCTCGCGCCTCGGCCAGCTGATCCTGGCGGTGTTGGCGCTCTACGTCGGCGCGAGCCTCCTGATGTGGCTGCAGGGTTTCCTGCTCAACCGCATGGTCATGCGCGAGATTTACCGCCTGCGCGCCCAGGTGGAGGCGAAGCTGAACCGGGTGTCGTTGAGCTACTTCGACCGCGGCCAGCGCGGTGATATCCTGTCGCGCACCACGAACGACGTCGATAATGTGCAGCAGACGTTGCAGCAGGCGCTGTCGCAGGCGTTGCAGTCGGTGCTGATGGTGTTGGGCATCATGGCGATGATGTTTACGGTGTCGTGGCAGCTCACCCTCCTTGCCCTGGTCTCGATTCCGTTGACGGCGCTGGTGGTTGGGGTGATCGGTAAGCGTTCGCAGCGGCACTTCAAGCAGCAGTGGCGCGCAACGGGCCAGCTCAACGGGCACATTGAGGAGTCCTTCTCCGGCCACGAGGTGATCACGCTCTTCGGCCGCCAGGACGCCTCCCAAGAACTTTTCGACGCCCGCAACCACGACCTCTACACCGCCTCCTTCTCCGCGCAGTTCCTCTCCGGGCTCATGATGCCGATCATGCAGTTCATCTCCTACCTCTCCTACGTCCTCATCGCGGTTTTCGGTGGCCTGAAGGTCGCCAATGGTTCGCTCACGCTCGGCGCGGCGACGGCGTTCATCCAGTATTCGCGCCAGTTCAACCAGCCGCTCGGGGAGCTCGGCGGTATGGCTCAGATGGTGCAAAGCGGCGTCGCGTCCGCCGAGCGCGTCTTCGAGTTCCTCGACGCCCCCGAGGAGCCCCGCGAGTCACACCCCACCCCCACACGCGCCTCCGGGCACGTCCAATTTATCGACGTCCACTTCTCCTACACCGACACTCCCCTCATCCAGGACCTCAACCTCGAGGTACAACCGGGCCAGAAAGTCGCCATCGTCGGGCCGACCGGAGCCGGCAAAACCACCCTGGTCAACCTGTTGATGCGCTTCTACGACATCGACTCCGGCCAGATTCTCCTTGATGGCGTCGATACGCAGTCGATGTCGCGCCAGGACCTGCGCAGCCAGGTCGGCATGGTGCTTCAGGACGCCACCCTCTTCGAAGGCACCATCCTGGAAAACATCCGCTACGGCCGCCTCGACGCCACCGACGACGACGTCATCGCCGCCGCCAAAGCCACCCTTGTCGACCGCTTCGTGCACACCCTCCCCGACGGCTACCACACCGTCATCGACCAGGACGGCGGCGCCCTCTCCGCCGGCGAACGCCAACTGATCACAATTGCGCGCGCCTTCGTATCGAAGCCGTCCCTGCTCATCCTCGACGAAGCCACCTCCAGCGTCGACACCCGCACCGAGCTGATGGTGCAGCACGCCATGGCCGCCCTCCAAGCCGACCGCACCAGCTTCGTCATCGCCCACCGGCTCTCCACCATCCGCGACGCCGACCTCATCCTGGTCATGCAGGACGGCCACATCGTCGAGCAGGGCGATCACGCCTCCCTCCTCGCCCGCCGCGGCGCCTACTGGGAGCTCAACCAGGCTGGTTTCGCCGAGGGCTAGGCCCCTCGGAGGGCGCAGTGCCAAAGGACGCAACCCCCTTTTCACGACCTGGGCTTTTACCCCCTCCCCCAACAGGAATTGCGTCCTTTGGCACTGGCGCCCCCACCCCGAACATAGTTTCGTCTCACGTGCCTGCCGTGTCGGGTCCCGTTCGTATCCTGATACTTGCAACCCCCAGCAACTACCAGAGAAAGGAACCCCTCATGGGTCAGGCATTACGCGCGCGGGCCCGCGGCGCCATGTACGGCCAGATCATTGGCGATAACCTCGGCGCGATCGTCGAGTTCTCTTCCCCCGCGCAGATCCGGCACAATTTCCCGGACGGTGTCCGGGAACTCACTGGCGGCGGCCCATTCAATGTCGCGCCGGGCCAGGCCACCGACGACTCGGAGCTGGCGCTGGCGCTTGCCCGCAGCATGGTGCGCTGCGGCGGGTACGAAGAAAAGGACGTGTTTGAGTCGTATGTGCGGTGGGCGGCGTCGTTCCCGCCGGATATCGGCAATACGTGTGCGGCTGCGCTTCGGCCGCCGTTTGAGCCGAACTCAGCAAGCAAGTCGAACGGTGCGTTGATGCGGGTCAGCCCGATCGGCATCGCGTACGCGCACGACCCGCAGCTGGCCGGCGATCATGCCCGCACCGACGCTCGCCTCACCCACCCCAACGAGTACCCGGTGGCCGTCAACGGTATGTACTGTGAGGCGCTCGCCCGCACGATCAGCGGCGAGGATCCTCGCGAGGCGCTGCTCGCGGCGGCTGAGGATGAGGCGTCGACAATTAGGGAGTTCATGCAGCACCTTCCCGAGGACGTCTATAGCCATCAGATGGGGTACGTGCAGTTCGCCTGGAATATTGTGTGCTATTTCGTCGCGAACGGTACCTCTTTCGAGGAGGACCTCGTCGCGATTGTCGGGATGGGCGGCGACACCGACACAAACGCCGCGATTGCCGGCGCGTTCCTGGGCGCGGTGTACGGGGAGGAGGGGATTCCTCTCAGGTGGCGCCACATTATCGACGCCTACTCCACCCACAAAGCGAACCGCCCCGAGGAGTTTTCCGTCGAGGGCGCCCTCGACCTGGTGGACGCCCTCCTCGCCTAGCCGCGCACCACATTCCCGTTTTTTGAGAGGGCACCTCCGCGTTTCCCCAGGTCGTCAACTCCACGAGGGGGAATCTGGTGCACTCCCCCTCACCCCAGTGCCAAAGGACGCATCCCCCTTTTCACGACCTGGGCTTTTACCCCCTCCCCCCAACAGGAATTGCGTCCTTTGGCACTGGAGTCCTCAGCAACTATTCGTCCGGGTTCCGGATTTCCACGTAGTCGGGGTCGTGCCAGTCGACGTTGACGTTGTCCTTGGTGTCCAACCCCTGGTCGGCTTCCTCGGGCACCTTGGCGAAGATGTTGCGGCGGGCGCGACCGGCGCGCAGTTGGCGTTCGACTCGTTGGGCGAGGACGGTGAGTCCCCAGTTGATGAGGATCATGATGATGGCCACGACGGCCAGCGAGGCGAGGAAGTTCTGGTTGGCGGATGCGCTTTGGATGCCGGAGCGGACCACTTCGACGTAGCCGATTTGGTAGCCGAGTGCGGAGTCCTTGAGCGCGATGATCATTTGGGCGATCAGGGCTGGCAGCATGGCGGCGATGGCTTGGGGCAGCAGGATGGTCCGCATGGTTTGCGGGTAGGTCAAGCCGAGTGCTTCGGCGGCTTCGGTTTGGCCTTTGGGGAGGCTCTTGATGCCGGAGCGGAGGATTTCGGCGATGACGGACCCGTTGTACATGGTGAGCCCGAAGACGACGGCGGCGAACGCCAGGTGCTTTGGCGGGGCGAGGTGGTAGATGGCGAAGAGTTGGTAGGCGAAGATCATGAGGAGGAGCACTGGGATGGCTCGGAAGATCTCGACGATGACGCCACATACCCAACGAACAAAACGATTGCGGGAGAGCCTGCCTAGGCCGAGGAGGATGCCGACGGCCAGCGCGAGCAGGATGGATGCCACTGCTGCTTTGAGGGTGCCCATGAGGCCGGGGAGGATGTAGGTGGTCCAGGTTTGGGAGTTGAGGAACGGGGTCCATTTGGAGGCGGCGAGTTGTCCGTTGGCCTGCAGTTTCCAGAAGACCCATGCGGCAATGCCGAGGCAGACGGCGAGGCTGATGCCGGTGAGGATGCGGTTGGTGCGGCGGCCGTTGGGGCCGGGGACGTCGTAAAGTACTGTTGCGCGGACGCTCATTATTTTTTCACCGCCATGCGTTCGGAGAGGGCGCCAAGGGCGAGGCCGGTTGGCAGGGTGAGGATGATGAAGCCGAGTGCGAAGATCCCGAAGATGGGGAAGAGCATGTTGGCGTGGTTTTCGATGGTGGATTTCATCAGGAGGGATGCTTCGGCGACACCGATTGCGGATGCGATGGTGGTGTTTTTCGTTAGCGCGATGAGCGTGTTGCCGAGTGGCACGATGGCTGCGCGGACGGCTTGGGGGAAGATGATGTTGCTGAATGTTTGGCCGAAGCTGAGTCCGAGGGATCGGGCGGCTTCGGCTTGCCCGAAGTGGACGGTGTTGATGCCGGAGCGCAGCGATTCCGCGACGAACGCCGAGGTGTAGATGATGAACCCGAGCACGGCGAGGCGGAAGTTGTTGTCTACCAGGAAGGTCGCGGACTCTCTATCGGCAAGCGTGATGCCGAGGTTTTGGTAGAGCCCGAAGGAGCAGAAGATGATGATGAGGGTCAGCGGTGTGTTGCGCACGACGTTGATGTAGAACGTCGACATCGCGCGCAGCACGGGGATGGGTGCGACTCGCATCGCGGTGAGGATCGTGCCCACGATCATGGAGCCGATTGCTGAGTAGATGGTGAGCTTGATGGTCAGCCAGAAGGCTGCCCAGAGCTGCGGGCCCAGGTCGGACCAGAGTGTGGACATGATGTTCCTGCCTTAGGGGGTCTTACTGTTCGATGAAGGAGAGGTCGCCAGGGGTGCCGGCGTCGACTGCGTCGTCGCCGCCAAGATTCTTATTGACGAGGGCGTCGAACTCTCCGGACGTTTGCAGTTCTTTGAGCGCGTTGTTGATGGCGTCGGTGCCTGCGGTGTCGCCCTTTGCCAGGCCGATGCCGTAGTACTCGTCGGTGAATGGTTTGCCGTCCTTGGTCATTTCGACGACTTTGAAGTCGCCTGGGGTTTGGGCGGAGTAGCCGAGCAGGATGGTGGCGTCGGTGGTCATGGCGTCGATGTTGCCCTGGCGGAGTGCTTCAACGCAGGAGGAGTAGGTGTCGTACTCCTGGAGCTGCACGCCTGGCAAGGCGTCCTTGACTTTCTGGGCTGGGGTGGAGCCGGTGACGGAGCAGAGGATCTTGCCGTCGAGGTCCTCGAGGCCCTTGATGTCGGTGTTGTCGTTGCTGACGAGGAGCGCCTGGTGCGTGACCAGGTATGGTCCGCCGAAGTTGACGGATTCGGAGCGGCCCTTGTTGATGGAGTAGGTCGCCGCGATGGCGCCGACCTCGCCGTTCTGGATGAGGGTTTCGCGCTGTGCGGATGGGCTTTCGCGCCAGGTGATGGTCGGTTCTGCCCAGCCGTTCGCCTTCGCGATGTGGTTGACCACGTACGTCGCCACGTCGACGTCGAGGCCGGACATGGTGCCGTCCGGGTTACGCAGGCCGAGGCCCGGCTGGTCATACTTGGTACCCAGGGTGACCTGGCCGGATTCGATCTGGCCGAGGAGGTCGGTGCCTTCGCCGGCACCGCCGCCACAGGCGACGAGGGTTGCGGCAGCAGCGGAGAGCGCGGCGGTGAGTGCGGCGTAACGGATGTTCATGGTGTTGTCCTTTCGGTTAGTGGGCCAGGATTTTGGCCAGGAAGTCTTTCGCCCTGTCGGTCTTCGGGTTGGTGAAGAACTCTTCGGGTGTGGCGTCTTCGATGATCGCGCCGTCTGCCATGAAGATGATGCGGTCTGCGACGCGCCGGGCGAAGCCCATTTCGTGTGTGACCACGAGCATCGTCATCCCCTCGTTGGCGAGGTTGGCCATGACATCAAGCACTTCATTGACCATTTCGGGGTCGAGGGCGGAGGTGGGCTCGTCGAAAAGCATGACTTTGGGTGACATGGCGAGCGCCCGCGCAATCGCGACGCGCTGCTGCTGCCCACCCGACAGTTGCGCCGGGTACTTGTCCGCCTGATTCGCGATGCCCACGCGGTCCAGCAGCTCAATCGCCCGCTTCTCGACGTCCCCCTTCCCCTGCTTCCGCACCTTCAACGGACCAAGCGTCACGTTGTCCTTGATGGTCAGGTGCGGGAACAAGTTGAAGGACTGGAACACCATCCCGACGTCCGCCCGCAACTTCGCAAGGGCCTTGCCCTCCTCTGGCAGCGGGACCCCGTCGATGGTGATGGTGCCTTCGTCAATCGTTTCGAGCCTGTTGATCGTGCGGCACAGCGTCGACTTCCCCGACCCCGACGGCCCGAGCACCACCACTACCTGGCCTTTCGGCACAGTAAGGTTGATGTCTCGGAGCGCGTGGTAGTCGCCGAAGTGCTTCTGTACACCCGCTAGATCAATCATGGCTTCACTGGAGCTATTGCCCGACCCACTCTGGGCAGTGAATGTGCTTTGTGTCATACCGGGCAGGTTAGTGGCCTGGCACACACTTTGTATAGTTCTCGGGTGCTTTTCGCCCGAAAGTTCACCCCCACTCCCCGAACTGCGCGCCTAATTCCCTTCCGGTTCGCAGCCAACCTGGGCTTTTGTCCTCACCCACACGAGGAATTGCGTCCTTTGGCACTCACTCCCCTGTCGCGCGCACCACATTCCCTCCCGTACCCCCGCCGACCTGGGCTTTTATAAACCCGGCCGCCAAAATTCAGGAATTTGGTGCGCGTGTCCCCCGCCCAGACACCACATTCCCGTTTTCCGCCAGACCCCCTCGGCGTTTCCCCAGTTCGCCAACTCCACGAGGGGGAATTTGGTGCGCTCCCCCTCACCCCAGTGCCAAAGGACGCAACCCCTTCTTCGTGACCTGGGCTTTTACCCCCTCATCCAACAGGAATTGCGTCCTTTGGCACTGGCACCCCCAAAAAAACTAGATCTCGAACCCCTGCCTCCTCGCTACGTCGAGGGACCCATCCTGTGGCACGGCGTGCGTCGGCAACCCTGCGCGGACTTGGCGGAAGAACTTGTCGGATCTGCGGTTTTTGTCGCGGAGGTCGTAGTAGGTGGTCATCTCCTGGTCGTACTCCGCCAGCGCCTCGGACCAGCTCGCGGGGGCCTGGTAGGTGTTTTCCATGACGCGAAGCCGCGCCGGGATGCGTGGTTTGAGTTGTGGGTCTTGGGCGGGCCAGCCCAGGGTCAGCCCGACGACCGGGAAGGTAAAGCGTGGCAGTTCCAGCAGGTCAACGACGGCTTGGAGGTCGTTGTGGATGTTGCCGAGGTAGTTGGCTCCCATCCCGAGCGACTCCGCCGCGTTGACGACGTTTTGGGCCATGAGGCAGGCGTCGGTAAATCCTTCGACGAAGGGGCGGGTGTGCCCCGCCGCCGAGGGGTCCTCCAACAGCGCCGCGTTGCGCGCGGTGTCCACGATGAACAGCAGGTAGACGGGCGCGCGCCCGACGTATTCCTGCTGCCCGATCTCGGCCAACCGCCGCTGCTTGTCGGCGTCGGTGACGTGGATGATGCTGGCTTGTTGCAGGCCGCGCGAGCTCGCTGTGCGCATCGCGACTTCGAAGAGCTGGTCCAGCACCTCCTTATCGACGCCCCTCCGTTCAAATTCGCGGATCGTCCTGTGCCGTAGCTGGTGTTCGATGGTGTGGTTCATGCCCACACGCTACTTGAAATCGGCTACCCGAGCTCCTCCCGAAGCACATCGCGAACGATTTCGGCGACGTGCTGCGCCTGGGTGCCGGTGCCCTGCTCGACTTGGGTGCGGCAGGAGAATCCGTCGGCGACGACGGGCCCGTCGTGTTCCCTCACGCGCGGGAACAGCTCGCGTTCTCCCAGTTCGAGGGACATTTCGGCGTGGCCGTCTTCGAAGCCCCAGTTGCCGGCGAGGCCGCAGCACCCGGTTTGGATCTGTTCCTCGTCGTAGCCGAGCGCCGCCAGGATCAGGGAGGACTGCTGCGGGTCGCCGAGTGACTTCTCGTGGCAGTGGACCTGGGTGAGGATGCTGCCGCTGTGCTTGCGCACCTTGCCCTCGGCGACGAGCGCCTGGATCTTCGGGGCGACGATTTCGGCGTAGGTGTGGGTGGCTTCGGCGAGTTCGCGGACGGCGGGGTCGGCGGTTTGAGTGGTGGCGTCGTGTTGCAGCATGACGGTGCACGACGGTTCCAGCGCGACGACCTGCAGCCCTTGGTCGAGGTACGGCTTGAGCACGTGCGCGGAGTGCTCGAGCACGCGCCGCGTCATCGCGAGTTGGCCGGTGGAGTGCCAGGTCAGGCCGCAGCAGACGAAGCCGTCGGGGATGATGACTTCGTAGCCGAGCATCTCCAGCGTTTCGACGGCCGCTCGCGCCGGGCCGGTGTTGAGTTTGTTGTTGAAGCTGTCGGGCCACAGCACGATCCGCTCACGCGAAGCCCCCGAACCAGCCGCACCCGAACGCTTCCGCGCCCACTTCTGCAGCGACTCGGGTGCGAAGCTGATGAGCGGCCGCCCGGTGTCGACGCCGCCGAGTTTCGCGACGGCCGTCGATACGCCGGGGGCGTGGAGAGCCCAGTTCGTGATGCGTGGCACGAGCGGGAGTTTGTGGGCGATGTGGCTGAGGATTGGCAGCCAGCCCATGAGGTAGTGGACGCGTGGGCGGACGCGTCCGGCGTAGTGGTCGTTGAGGAACTCTGCTTTGTAGGTGGCCATGTCCACGTTGACGGGGCATTCGGAGGCGCACGCTTTGCAGGAGAGGCACAGGTCGAGGGCGGTGGTGGCGTCGTCACCTGTGATGGTTTCGCCGCGGAAGAGTTCGGAGAGGATGCGGGCGCGGCCGCGGGTGGAGTGGATTTCGTCGTGGGTGATTTGGAAGGAGGGGCACATGGAGCCGTCCATGGAGCGGCAGGCGGAGACGCCGACGCAGCGGTTGACGGCGTCGGTGAAGCTGCCGTTGTCGCGTGGGAAGAGCTGGACGGGTGTGATTTCGTGGGTGCGCTGGGCGGGTTCCATACGCAGGCCGTCGGTGACGGCGTCGGCCCAGACGAGGACACCGGGGTTCATGATGCGTTGCGGGTCGAAGAGCAGTTTGAATTCTTCGAAGATGGCGCGCATTTCGGGGCTGTACATGGTGTGCAGCAGGGATGAGCGTGCGCGGCCGTCGCCGTGTTCGCCGGACAGGGACCCGCCGTGCTCGGTGACGAGTGCGGCGGCGTCGTTCATGAAGTTGTTGAAGTTGGTGATGCCCTCTGTTGAGTGGAAGTCAAAACTGATGCGGACGTGGACGCAGCCTTCGCCGAAGTGGCCAAATGGGATGCCGCGGTAGCCGTAGGTGTCCATGAGGGCGTAGAGTCCGCGCAGGTAGCTGGCCAGGTTTTCGGGCGGTACGGCGGAGTCTTCCCAGTTGGGCCAGGCTTCGCCGCCGTCGGGGAGGCGGGTGACGGTGCCTGCGGATGCTTCGCGGATGCGCCACAGCGCGCGGGCTTCGGCGTGGTCGCTGACCACGACGGCGCCGGTGTGTTCGACGGTGGTGGTGAGTGCTTCGGCGGCGGCGATGGCTTCTTCGAGGGTGTCGCCTTCGGTTTCGCAGTAGAGCCAGCCGCCGGCGTGGGGTTGGCCGGGGAGGTTCTCGCCGGCGTGTTCTTGCCCGTTTTTGCTGCGTAGCGCGTCGAGGAGGTCGCCGCCCATGCCTTCGATGGTGGCCACACCGGGTTGGCGCAGTTTGGGGGCGGCGTCGGCGGCGGCGAAGACGTCCGCGAAGGACAGTACGGCCAGTGCGGTGTACTTCGGCTTATCGACGAGCCTCACGGTCATCCGCGTAATCACCCCGAGGGTGCCTTCGGATCCGGCGATGGCTTTGGCCATGTCGGTGCCCAGGTAGTGCAGTCCGTACCCGGAGACCTGGCGGGGGAAGCGCCCGAGTTCCCGCTGGATCAGTTCCTGGTTTCGGGTGTAGAGGGCGGAGAGGGCGTCGTGAAGCGTGGGGTCGTCGCAGCCGTCGGCGCTGAAGGTGACTTCCCTGCCGTCGGCGAGGGCGAGTGTGATGTCGACGAGGTTGTCGGCGGAGGTACCGTAGGCCACCGAGTGGGAGCCGCAGGCGTTGTTGGCCACCATGCCTCCGATGGTGCAGCGGGAGTGGGTGGAGGGGTCGGGGCCGTAGGTCAGGCCGTGGGGTGCGGCGGCGTCGCGGAGTTGGTCGCAGATGACGCCGGGTTCCACGGTGGCCGTTTTGGCCTCGGGGTCGATGTCGAGGATGTGGTTGAAGTAGCGGGAGGTGTCGATGACCAGGCCGTCGCCGATGGCGTTGCCCGCCACGGAGGATCCGCCACCACGCCCTACGATGGACCAGCCGCGTTCGCGTGCGTAGGCGATGCCGTCGAGCACGTCTTGTGCGCTGCTGGGTTCGAGTACTGCCGCCGGGACGCGTCGGAAGAGTGATGCGTCAGAGGAGTAGGCGGCCCGGGTTGGCATGTCTTTGCGGAGCTTGGCCTGGATGGCGTGTGGCGTGGTGTTCATGCGTGTCCTCTATTATTCTGCGCTGTTTTCGTCGCGGTGCTCGTGGAACTGCACTTCTTTGTCGCGTTTGCGTTGTTCGCGTTGTGCTCGGAGCGCTTCGGGGCGGTAGCCGAGTACGAATGCGGATACTGCACAAAGTGTAGCTGCGCCGAAGACCCATGGCGCGAGCGCCGCTTTGGCGCCGGTGATGGTGTCGCCGCTGCCGGTGACAAGACCGACTGCCTGAATGCCGACGAGCGCGAGCCCGCCGAGGAGGAACGCGGCGAGGAAGACGTAGAACAGGATGGAGAAGAGCTTGAAGATTGGGTTCATGGTTTTACACTCCTGGTACGTAGACGGGGACCAGTCCCATGCCGACGAGCCACGCCAGCAGGATCATCGGCAGGACAAAGTAGATGATGAGCGGGATGAACATCTTGGTCGGGTTGGCTTCCGCCATCGCGGCCGAGAGGTAGATCGGCGCGCCCACGGGTGGCGACGCCCCCTCCGTCGAGGTGCACAGCAGGGTGACGACGATCGCTACCGTCGGGTCGATGCCCACCGCGGTGAGCGCCGCGACTGCCGGGGCACCGATGGCGGCTGCCGTCGCGGTGGAGGACAGTGGGGTTGCCACGACGACGGCGAGCACGCCGACGACGAGGATCATGACCCACTTCGGCAGGTCCATTGCCCCAAGCGTGTTGGAGAGCTGGTCGCCCACGCCGAGTTCCTCCATGATGGACGCGGCCGCGAGCGCTGCGAACAGCGAGATGCCCACGGTGGCGAAGCTCGGCAGGTCCCGGACGATCTGTGCCCTGAACTGGGCGTTGTTGCGGCGGATGCGGCCCGCGCCCTCAATGAGGGCGATGAGCGTGATCAGCACCGGCACCCACACGATGATGGAGATGGCCTTGATGCCGTCCTCGCCGACGCCGGTGGAGTTCTTGAACCAGTTGGCCAGCGGGCCGATGGTGAGCAGCACCGGGATGATGATGCCGAGGAAGATCGACGGCGAGCGCCACCCTTGCGCCCACGCCTGCCCGAACGGCACGATCTGGTCCTTCGGGGTCTTGGGGATGCGGTCCTTCTTGGTCCAGAAGAACACGACTGCCAGGCGGTACAGCACCGCGTACGCGCCGGCGCAGGCCAGCGCCACGTACACCTGGCTTGCCGACGACGCCGCAGCCGCCGGCATCGCCAGAATGATGAACATGGTGGAGTTCGGCGGCAGCGCCACGCCCAGGCCGGAATTACCGGCGACCAGCGTCGCTGCCCTGTTGGAGGAGAAGCCGGTCTGCTTCATCCACGGGATGGTCACGGAGCCGACCGTGGCGGAGTTGCCGGCGGTCGAGCCCGCGATGAGTCCCATCATCGCCGAGGCCAGGGTGGACACGTAGCCCGCCCCGCCGCGCAGCCGGCCGAAGATCGAGTTCAGGATGGTAATTAGCCTGTCAATCAAGCCCGTCGACTGCACAATGATCCCCATGAACACGAACGCCATACCGGCGAACGTGACCTCCGAGGAGACGGCCTTTTTAATTCCCAGCCACAGCAGCTCTGGCGCCCTCGTTCCGCCGACGAGCGCCACGCCGACCAGGCCGATCAGCAGCGCCTCTGCAATATTGCGTTTTAGCAAAACATTGAACACAACCGTGATCGCGATGAACACTATCAACGCAACGATGCCCATGTTCACTCCCTTCAACTCCAATTAGTGACGCGGCACACATTACGCGCTGCATGTTGCTGTAGCTACAAAATCCAACTAATTATCGACGCCACCCCTCCCCCACCAACGCAAAAACCCGGGCGGGTGCGTTGCTGCACCCGCCCGGGTTTGACCCCCAGTAGCGGTTATTTTTACTTCGCCGGCACGTTCACTTCTGCCAGGTCGGTGCCGTCCGGGTTATCGATGCTGACTTCCCACTGCAGTACGCCGTTGTCTTCGTCGAGCTCGGCGGAGTCGAGGATGCCGTCGTGCTGGTTCAGCGCATCCTTGATGGCGTCCTCGATCGCGACGGTGGCCTGTCCGGCCTTGGCTACGTCCTCAGCGTCCTGCTCGGACTCCTTTTCCATCACGTGGTTGCCGTCGACAAGCAGTTCAACGATCTTGTCCTCTGCCGCGACCTTGACCTCGAAGGCGTTGGTGTTGTCCTCGCGGTCGATGGAGATGACGGTGCCGAATGGGCGCGCGGCCTCGATTGCCTCGTACGCGGCGTCGTTGGTGGCCTCGCCCGCGCTTTCCGACGCCGCAGCCGTGGTCGTCGTCGCCACCGTGGTCTCCGGAGCCTCCGTCACGGTCTTCGTTGCTGGCGCCTCAGTGCCGCCGTTCGAGCAGCCTGCGAGCAGTGCCGCCGCGGCCAAGACTGTCAGTGTGCGTTTCATGATTGCTCCTTCGTTCGGGTTCAGAAAGCCCCCACACTACCTGTTTTGGAGGTAGAGTGTCGCACAACAAAGGTTCACAAACGCGGAGGAAATTCACCATGACCGATGTGGAAAAGATTGAGCGCGACACGCTTCTACCTGCATATTTCGGCGAGTTCGGCGGACAGTACGTGCCCGAGCCGCTCTACCCGGTGCTCGATCAGCTGGAGCGCGCCTTCGTCGAGGCCCGCGAGGACAAGGAGTTTCTCGACGAGCTTTCGCGCCTCCAAGCGAAGTTCCTCGGCCGGCCGACCCCGGTCTACGAATGTGCCAACCTGCCGAGGGTGGGAGCGTCGAAAATTTTCCTGAAGCGTGAGGACCTCGCGCACGGCGGCGCCCACAAGGGCAACCAGGTGCTGGCGCAGGCGCTGATCGCGAAGCGGTTGGGCAAGAATCGCCTCATCGCAGAGACCGGCGCCGGCCAGCACGGCACCGCCACCGCCATGGTCGCAGCGCTGATGGGTATGGAGTGCACGATTTACATGGGCGCGCAGGATGTCGCCCGCCAGCAACCGAACGTGCGCCGCATGCGCCTGATGGGTGCGACCGTCGTCCCCGTCACCAACGACGCCGGCGGCTCCATGTCCAACGCCATCGACATCGCCCTGCAGGACTGGGTCGAGCACATCGACTCCACCCACTACGTCCTCGGCTCCGCCTGCGGCCCCCACCCATTCCCGACCCTGGTCAAGGAGTTCCAGGCCGTCATCTCCCGCGAGTCCCGCCAGCAGATGCTCGAGGACACCGGCCGACTCCCCGACGCCGTCATCGCCGCCGTCGGCGGCGGCTCCAACGCCATCGGCGCCTTCGCCGAATACCTGAAGGACGAGCCCGGCAACGCCGACGTCAAACTCATCGGCGTCGAACCCGCCGGCGAAGGCCTGGACACCGACCGCCACGGCGCACCGCTCAACCACGGCAAGCTGGGCATCCTGCACGGCTCCCGCTCCTACATCGTCACAGGTCAGGACGGCGAAGTCCTCCCAGAGTCCTTCTCCGTCTCCGCTGGCCTGGACTACCCAGGCGTCGGCCCCGAGCACGCCTACCTCCGCGAGATCGGACGTGCCCAATACGTCGCCGTCACCGACGAAGACGCCCTCCAAGCTTTCCGACTCCTCTCCCGCTACGAGGGCATCATCCCCGCCCTCGAGTCCTCCCACGCCCTGGCCTACGCCCTGAAGCTCGCCGAAGTCGCCGACGCCGACGGCCACGAGCTCAACCTCCTGGTCAACCTGTCCGGCCGCGGCGACAAGGACCTCGACTACGTCTACAACATCCTCGGCGACCAACTCTTCGACGACCCCGAGCAAGCCCCCATCGGCGACCTCCACATCAGCGAAGTCCTCGCCTCCATGACCAGCTCCTCCAACGAACGCGAGGCCGGCCACACCGTCGCCCACTAGTTTTGGGTTCTTGAGGGTCCCTCGTGGGGCCCTTTTTTCTTCCCGCGCCTGCCTGCGCGTTCCCTGTGCATGGCCTGTGCACCACATTCCCTTTGGACGTTGCGGCGACCTGGGCTTTTCCGCCCGCCCCCTCCCAAAATCCCGGAATCTGGTGCGCGCCTCCTCGCAGCAGTGCCAAAGGACGCAATTCCATCTGCCGGATCCGGCAAAAGCCCAGGTCGTGAAAAAGGGGTTGCGTCCTTTGGCACTCACTCGGTTGGGAGGGACACCACATTCCCTCCCGCCCAACCTGCGACCTGGTCTTTTGTCTCGGCACTTTCCCGAAATCCTGGAATTTGGTGCACACTCCCTCCAGCTCGACACCAGATTCCCTCTTGGCGTTGCGGCGAACTGGGCTTTTATCAAGGCCCCTCCTAAAACCCTGGAATTTGGTGCGCGCCTCCTCGCAGCAGTGCCAAAGGACGCAATTCCATCTGCCACATCCAGCAAAAGCCCAGGTCGCGAAAAGTTGGTCGCGTCCTTTGGCACTCACTCGGTTGGGAGGGACA
>NZ_KV789249.1:104468-145628 GCF_001807505.1 Corynebacterium sp. HMSC08D02
GGCACTCACTCGGTTGGGAGGGACACCACATTCCTTCCCGCCCAACCTGCGACCTGGTCTTTTGCCTCGGCACCTTCCCGAAATCCTGGAATCTGGTGCGCACTCCCTCACCAACGCAAAAACCCGCACCCCCAGCCACGAAAGCTAGGGGTGCGGGCTCAAACCCATTTGCAATTATGCCCGTGGAAGGACTGCGAGCGGTAGCACGTCGATGCCGGTGGCAACGCCGTTGTTCTCGTCGCGGAACCACGTGCGGATTTGGTTGATCAACTGCATCATGTGGGTCCCTCCTTTCAAAGTGTGAAGGTTGTTAACCTTCTGTTCACGTTGAGGTAACTCTAGGGCCACAAAATTAGTTTGTCAACACCCACTATTGGCGTGTCGCAGGTATTTCTGGAACGAGTCCCGGTGGCCAGCACACTAATTTCCCCAGGCTTGAGGTAAAGGGCAACAACTCGTCTATAGTGGGATATGACATGAAGCCACCCAACGCCTCCATGTCACCGTAAAGGCGAAGCCCCTCACCCGCCGGCAAGCTAAGTGAAGGGCTTCGTGAGACTAGTTAGTTGGCCAACCGGTCAGCTCGCGGATAACATCCGCGAGCAGTTTGGCCACTAACGCCACAAAGGTCCGGATCGTAATCGCACCGATTGCTATCCGGACCTTCCCCTTTTCCGGCTTATCGCCGACACCAGGTTTAGGCATCTCGTCTCACCCCCTTTCCCACGGAGAGGTGGCCCCAACTAGCCAGGGCAAGCCTGGATCCACCACACCAGCGGTGGAGACTCGCACCGCTAGAAAAGGGAGCGCTTCGATAAAGCGCTATTCCAAAGCTTACACAGCCGCTTTCCCGATTCTCGCCCACGGCTGAACCGCAGAAATACCCCGATCCATTCAAAGCGTGGGATTAGAAGCGTGCGATGCAGGTCGCACATTCGCACTGGCCAAGGATGATTTCTGGCGACCAGCGTCGCACTCCTTTAACACCTCGACCGGAATGAAAACCAACGAAACTCAACGAAAACACCGGAACGAAAACAACCCGAAAAACCTACAGGAACGGGTACGGGTCCCACCCGGTGAAGTATTCGATCCGTTCGCGCGCGATCAGCAAAATGGCGGCGACCACGGCGACCAGCACGATCGCCAAAAAGACCCAGCCAACGACCCGCCGCACTCCGCTCGCCGCCGTGCCGTCTTCGGCTGGGGACAGGAAGTGGATGCTCAACGAAAACAGGGTGGGCAGCCCGGCGCCGAGGAGCATGCCTACGCCGAGGACCATGAGTAGTGATTTCAGCATTGGTGTCTCCTATTTGCCCAGGTGGTGGTTGAGTCCGTGGGTGGTGTCGACGATGTGCGCGGGCCCGGTCGGTCCGGTTTGGGGGCCTTCGGGGCCGTCGATTGGGTCCCAGTCGTCGTTGACGTTGTCGCGGTGTACGGGCTGCAGTTGCGCACGGTAGAACATGTAGCCGCCGCCGATTGCGAGGATGACGGTGAGGAGGATGCCGCCCCAGACGAGGTCGCCCCCAATTGTCGACGCCCACTTCGCCACCCACCACGTGACGAAGGAGATGGCCGCCGCGATCGGCAGTGTGGTGATCCAGGCGAGTGCCATCCTTCCGGCGACTCCCCAGCGCACTTCACCTTTCGGGCCCGTCAGGCCTGAGCCCATGATGGATCCGGTGGCGACGTGGGTCGTCGATAGTGCCATGCCGAGGTGGGAGGAGGTCAGGATGATTGCTGCGGAGGATGTTTCGGCGGCGAGGCCCTGCGGCGGGTGGATCTCGACGAGCCCTTTGCCCAGCGTGCGGATGACGCGGAACCCGCCCGAGTAGGTGCCGATGGCGATGGCCAGGGCGCACGCTGCTTGGATCCAGAAGGGCATGGTGTGGTCGGCGTCGAATTGCCCGGCGGCGACCATGGCGAGGAAGATGACGCCCATGGTTTTTTGGGCGTCGGACGTGCCGTGCGCGAGCGCGACGAGCGACGCGGTGCCGACCTGCCCCCAGCGGAAGTAGGTGTCGCGGTGTTCGTGTTCGGCGTTGGCGGTGAGTCGGTAGACCAGCCACGTCGCGACGGCCGCGATGATCCCCGCGACGAACGGCGCGAACACGGCCGGCAGGATGATTTTGTCCAGGACGCCTTCCCACACGACGCCTCCCCACCCGATTGCCGCGATCGCAGCACCAATCAGCCCACCGAACAGCGCATGCGAGGACGATGATGGAATCCCGTATAGCCACGTGAACAGGTTCCACATGATAGCGCCGGTCAGCCCGGCGAACACCACGAGCAGCAGCTTTTCGGATTCGATGGTGTTGGACAGATCGAACCCGTCCAACTTCACGATGCCACTCGCCACCGTCTTCGCCACCGCCACCGACAGGAACGCACCTATTAAATTAAGGACGCCCGCGAGCGCCACCGCCGTTTTCGGCTTGAGCGCCCCCGTCGCGATGGATGTGGCCATCGCGTTCGCCGTGTCGTGAAAACCGTTCGTGAAGTCGAAGAACAGTGCCACAGCGATAATCAGAATCAGAAGGATAGTGATACTCACAACCTGGCATTATTCTCCTCCCCCGCCGGGAATGAAACTCTTTTCCACTTTTTACCTATTGTTCACCTCCCACCAGGCCTTTTCCCAGCTTGTCCGCCCGTTGTTCACCTTCTGGGGGCTGGCGTGGGGGTGTGTTCGTGTTAGAGTCTGTGCCAATGAGGACACGCCGAGGTTGGGGAGGTGCACCGTGAACGATTCCGCTGCGTACGTTCCTTTTCCGACGTTTGCTGAGTGGTCCAACCAGGCGAATGGGCATGGGGCGTTTGAGCGACTTGCTGCCGAGTTTCGGTGTTTTGGGGCGGAGCAGCGTGCCCGCTATTCGCGTGAGTCGACGCGCTTTGCTGCCGTCGATACGAATGCGATTGAGGGGGTGTTTCGTTCGGATCGTGGTTTTACGTATTCCGTGGCGAAGCAGGCGCATGGTTGGGAATCGGCGATGGAGGAGCGCGGTGTCCATGTGCGGCCGTCGTTTGAAGCGGCGATGGACGGCTACAACCTGGCGCTTGATGTGGCTACGGGCCGTTGGCCGTTGACGGAGGCGTTGATCCGTCGCCTGCACGAAACGATCATGGCGAGCCAGAAGCAGCCGCTGCAGCGTGGCGTGTATAAGTCGCAGCAGAATTCCCCGGTGCGTCCGGATGGTTCGCAGCACGTGTACGCGTCCCCGGAGGAGACGCCGAGTGAGATGCAGCGCCTGGTGGAGCAGTGCCGTTTGGATGAGTTTGTGGCGGCGCATCCGGTGGTGCAGGCATCGTATGTGCATTATGCGTTCGTGTGCGTGCACCCGTTTGCTGATGGCAATGGGCGTGTGGCGCGCGCGTTGGCGTCGGTGTTTTTGTACCGGGATCCGGGTATCCCCCTTGTAATTTTCGACGACCAAAAGCACCACTACTACGACGCCCTCGAGAGCGCCGATGCGGGTGTGTTCCGCCCGTTCATTGACTTCATTGAGCAGCGGGCGATTGACACGATGAACGTCGCGATGCTCGAACTCGGCGGCACGGACGACGTCGATTCCGCCCTCGCTGACCTCGGCGATGCCTCCGCGCTCCGCCTCGCGGACATGGTGTTCACGGAGCTCGAGCGCCAGTTCGGTGCACTCCAGCACCACCCACTTTTCGACGCCACCATCGCCCGCACCTGCACCACCCCAACCTGCACCGACGCTGACGGCTTTTCCTTCTCCCTCACGCCGACTTCATCTTCCGGCTCCCAAGTGACCGCAAACTTCAGCGTGTTTGCCAACCCGCAGGCTACCGACCGTCCCGAATACATCGTGGCTTGTACGTATGCGCAGCCATTCGGCCGTCCTGTGCCGCGGAACCTGGAAGTGTTTCGTCGCGAGCTCACCCCGGGCATCAGCCTGAGCCTGACTACCCGCATCCGCGCCTGGTCGGCAGCAGTACTCGCCGACGCGGTGCGGGCGTTCAAGGGGTAGCTCACCCCTGGCAGCTCACCCCGGCAACCCCACAAACACGAACGGCCCGCCCTCTGTGCATTCAAAGCGTTCGATTAGAAGCGTGCCATGCAGGTCGCGCTTTCTCACCCAGCTCGGCCGATTTCCGCTGACCTGCATCGCACTCCTTAAAGCGCACGCTTTTAACCCGGCTCGAGGGGCACCCGAAGTACCAGAGTGGCTAAGAGGGCTTCCTGAACATTAGCTGTGCACCACAATCCCCGACGTGACAGCAGTGACCTGGGCAAATAGAACGTCGGCAAACAGGAAACCCGGATTTTGGTGCGCCAGGCATTGATAGTCAGTGGAACCCTTATCGCGACGCGCCGTATTTTTGCCGGTCAACGGTCGACTGCTTGTCGACGGCGGCTCCGCCCGCGCCTGCGCCGCGGCTCGGTGACTTCGCCAAAAATAAAAGCCCCCCTCTCGTATGACGCTGTTCTGACGGGAAGCTCGGAGGGGCTTTCTGTCTCCACGAGTAGAGGCCATGCGGTGGGCGCCTCGGGAAATGACGCTGACCTCAAGTAGCAGCTATCGTGTGATCGATTCCCGTTGTATCTCGTAGAGAGCGCCTCTAAAAGAGGAATGGGAGTACAGGTAAAAGTATGTTTCGGTGAGAGCACCGGTCATGAGCAGTTACGTGTCGGTTGGACATGATTCGAAAGGTGTTTCTTGTGGATTCCTCCAAATATCCGTCAGATGAAGAATTCCTTGCACTGCTGAAATTGACGCGCGAAGAGCTATCCCCAGAACTGACCCCGGTCACCCTGGAATGGGTATCAGCATTGCAATTGGAAACGGAGGGGTTTCTGGCAATCGGTGAGACCTTGACAGCGAAGCGCCTCGCCTTGTCGCTGATACAGGTTTTAGCAAGATTTGAATCCGAATACGGGAACCGCCGTTAATCACGTTGCCACTGTCTAGGGCGTCAGCTTCTCGACGCCAGTTCCACCCCTCCACCCCACCCGCAATTCTGTTCACAAATTCCCGACTCTTCGCGCGACGCCTATCCCTCCTGACCGTGCCGGTCTCATCGCTCGGCCAGTTCCCCGCAACAGCGCAGGCAGCAGCAAACCACTTCCGCCATCTCCTACACTTCGTCAGCAGCCGCTTTGAGCTCTGCCGCCTCGAGATCACCTAGGGTGACGCCTTCGGGTGCTTCCCAGTAGCGGTTGCCCGAGGTTGATGCACCCATTAGGAAGCTTGATGCTGCGGACGGAGAGGCGAACAACGTGTCTCGATTGAGTTCGTTGCCTTCGATGCGGTCGGCGAACCTCTCTCGGTTCTTGCGCACCGAATCAGGCGCGGAAGGGGTCAGACCTTCTTTCACTTTGACACCTGCGAAAACAATGATGTCCTGAGGGAATCCGGTTCCCTCAGGACATAGCTCAGCGACCTTAGAACTTAAGGTTCAGGGCCCCACGGAGCTGTGGAAGCAGTGCGAATGCCGCACCGCCTACCAATGCAAGGACTCCGAGAACGATCCCAACAATGCCGGCTGTGGACGAGCCTTCCTTCGCTGGCTTGGCATTGTTGTCTGATGTGCTTGGCTTCGGCTTCTTTGCTTCTTCGGCCTTGCGCTTTTCTTCTTCAGCTTTCTTGGCGGCTTCTTCTGCCTTGCGCTTTGCTTCAGCTGCCTTCTTTTCGGCTTCTTCAGCTGCTTGGCGTGCTGCTTCTTCTTCGGCTGCCTTCTTAGCGGCTTCCTCGGCCTTGCGCTTTTCTTCTTCAGCCTTCTGGGCAGCCTCTTCTGCCTTGCGCTTGGCTTCGGCGGCCTTCTTTTCGGCTTCTTCAGCTGCTTGGCGTGCTGCTTCTTCTTCGGCTGCCTTCTTGGCGGCTTCCTCAGCCTTGCGTTTTTCCTCTTCAGCCTTCTTGGCAGCTTCTTCGGCCTTACGTTGTTCCTCTTCAGCTGCTTGGCGTGCAGCTTCCTCTTCGGCAGCCTTCTTGGCAGCCTCTTCTGCCTTTCGCTTTTCCTCTTCAGCCTTCTTCGCGGCTTCCTCGGCCTTGCGCTTCGCTTCGGCGGCTTCGCGTGCAGCTGCTTCCTCGGATTCTTTCTGCAAGTATGCGTTTTCGCACAGCAGAGCGGGGGTTTTTGTGTTGCCTAGGAGGTTAACGAGTGATCCGTAACCGGCTACAGCTTCGAACTCATCCTCGAGGGTCTTGAGCCGCATCTCTCCTGGAGAAAGCATTGCCTTGAGACGCGGCGAAGGAGGAAATCCCATTTGCAGGCCACGATATACGGTAGGCAGCTGGTGGGCGGTGTCAAGCGCGGACGTAACGGCGTTGCCGTCTTGTGCAAAGATGACGGGCTTTTCTGTAAATGGGTAGTCGCCCATTTCCTCGCTTGACCAGTTCCGGGCCACTTCGAGGTCGTAAGGGTAGCCGGTGGACGCCCACTCTTTGAGTTCAGCTTCTATATCTGAGTTGGTGAAAAACATGTATTGGTTGTCGAGGGATTCGAAGCCCTTGGCCTCTAAATCGGCATCGGATATTGAAGGCGTGTTTAAGAGTGAGTTTTTCTGCACCTCCGGGTGGTTGTCCCATGCCTCGAATAGGCTCTTGTATTCAGGGAATTCTTTACGCATCCGGTTTTGCACCTTGGTCTGCTCTTCAATCTTCAGCGTGAAGAGTTTCTTAGCAATCTCTTGCTCTGCCGAGTCGAGCGTGACAGTGCAAATCTCTTTGTTGTTTCGCGTGTCTAGCTGTACATCTTTCGCCAGCGCCGAAGGCGATACGAGAAGCGATCCTGCGAGACCGAGCGCACACAGTGTGGCTATGGAGCGTTTGTTCATTATGAATTCCTAATCTAGGGGTGGAGGAAATGACTCTTCTTTATATAGTTCAATTTCGTGTACCAGGCGCCCCTTAACGTAAACGCCGTGAAGATCGGGGGTAGTTTGGGGGTAACTGTGCCTCAGGTTGGGGTCGACTGTGTGTTGCGTGTCAAACCCGTAGGTTCGCTTATCGACGCCAGCTCCGCCCCCGCCACTCCCATCTGCAATTCTGTTCACAAAATCCCGACTAATCGCACGAAGCCCACCCCCACCCACATAGAATCAACAGTCATGTGCCCTGACGCGACTGCAACCAACGCCGCCAAGCCCGCAGCCAAGCAATCCCAAACGTTCGCTCCCGGCCTTACGGTCCGGGTCCGGGACGAGTTGTGGCTGATCACGAACGTGACGCAGTCGGCGGACGGGTTTTTGTTGTCGGTGCGCGGCTTGTCGGATTTCGTGAGGGATGCTTCGGCGGCGTTTTATACGGCGATTGACCGTGTTGAGGTGGTGGATCCGGCGGATGTGCGGGTGATTCCGGATCGTTCGCCGGGGTTCCGTACGTCGAGGTTGTGGTTGGAGACGACGTTGCGTCGTACGCCGGTGCCGTTGTTCCAGGAGCAGTTGTCGGTGGCGGGTCAGATGTTGTTGGATCCGTTGGATTATCAGTTGGCGGCTGCTCGTAAGGCGTTGAGTAGTGAGAATTTGCGTCCGCGTGTGTTGATTGCGGATGCGGTTGGTTTGGGGAAGACGCTTGAGGTCGGGTTGATTTTGTCGGAGTTGATTCGGCGTGGGCGTGGGGATCGTATTTTGGTGGTGACGCCGAAGCATATTTTGGAGCAGTTCCAGCAGGAGTTGTGGTCGAGGTTTGCGATTCCGTTGGTGCGGTTGGATTCGTTGGGGATTCAGCGTGTGCGTCAGAAGTTGCCTGGTAGCCGGAATCCGTTTACGTATTTCAATCGTGTGATTGTGTCGATGGATACGTTGAAGTCTCCGAAGTATCGGGCGCAGTTGGAGCGTGTGCGTTGGGATGCTGTCGTGGTGGATGAGATCCATAACGCGACGAATGCGGGGACGCAGAATAATGAGTTGGTGCGTACGTTGGCGCCGACGACGGAGGCGTTGTTGTTGGCGTCGGCGACGCCGCATAATGGTTCGTCGGATTCGTTCCGTGAGATTTTGCAGTTGTTGGATCCGATGTCGGTGCGTCCGGATGGTTCGATTGATGTGTCGGCGGCGGAGCGGTTGATTATTCGGCGGCATCGTCATTCGCCTGAGGTGGCGAGTGTTGTGGGGGCGAAGTGGGCTGAGCGTGCGGAGCCGCGGAATATTTTGGTGGCGGCGTCTCCGGACGAGAATGCGGTTGCGCGTGAGTTGGATGAGGTGTGGGTGCATCCAAAGTCAGGGAATCCTGCTGGGGATCGGCTGTTTCCGTGGACGTTGGTGAAGGCGTTTTTGTCGTCGCCGGCGGCGTTGGAGGAGACGCTGGTGAATAGGTTGAAGAATGTGCCGTCGGGGTCGGCGGAGGCGTTGGCGTTGGAGCGGTTGCGTGGGTTGAATGCGGGGGTGTCGGCGGGGGCGTCGAATAAGTATCGGCGGTTGTTGGAGTATTTGCGTGAGGTGGGGGTTGGGCCGCGGAAGGCGACTCGTGTGGTGGTGTTTTCGGAGCGTGTGGCTACGTTGCATTGGCTGCGGGAGCATTTGGAGCGGGATTTGAAGATGCCGAAGGGCGCTGTTGCGGTGATGCATGGGCAGTTGTCGGATCAGGAGCAGATGCAGCTTGTGGATGAGTTTAAGCGTGCTGATTCGAAGTTGCGTGTGTTGGTGACGGGCGATGTGGCGTCTGAGGGAGTGAACTTGCATACGTTGTGTCATGATTTGGTGCATTTTGATATTCCGTGGTCGTTGATCAGGATTCAACAGCGCAATGGTCGTGTGGATCGGTATGGGCAGGAGCATGCGCCGCAGATTGCGACGTTGTTGCTGGATACTGAGGGTGGGGGCGATGTTGGTGAAGTGAAGGTGCTCGCGCGGTTGGTGGAGCGTGAGTTTGAGGCGAACCGGATTTTGGGGGATGTGGGCTCGCTGATGGGTAAATACAGTGAGTCGGCTGAGGCGGATGAGATCCGGAAGGTGTTGGAACGCCAGAAGGAGCTTGATGACGTCGCGTTGGCACCGGAGGCGGTGCAGGATGGCTCGGCGGGGGATTTGGTGGCGCAGATGTTGGCGTCGTTAGCTGCGATGCCTGATGAGGGCGTGGCTGATGTGGGGGCGCAGCGTCGTTCGTTGTATCCGGCTGAGGTGGGGTATTTGCAGGATGCGTTGAGTGAGGCGTTTCATGGTGCGCCGGAGAAGCCGTTGGAGGCGAACGGGGTGGCGTTTCACGTGCATGGGAATGGGGTGGCGGAGTTGGCGCCGCCGGTTGATTTGCGGCGGAGGTTGGATGTGTTGCCGCAGGATTATTTGGCGGCGCGGAGGGTGAAGGAGTCGTTCCAGTTAGCCACGACGCGGCTGCTTGGGGAGGAGTTGTTGCAGCGTGCTCGTACGGGTGATGAGGGGTCGACGTGGCCGGCGGCGCACTTTTTGGGCCCGTTGCATCCGGTGACGGATTGGGCGACGGATCGTGCGTTGGCGCAGTTGTCGAATGGCAGGATTCCTGCGATGCAGGGCGAGGTGGATGCGCCGACGGTGTTGCTGATGGGCACGTTGACGAACAAGCGTGGCCAGGTGGTGTCGCGTGCGTTTGTGACGGCGGGTCCGGAGTCCTTCCCGGCGACGATTGAGGATCCGGTGGCGTGGCTGCAGGGGGTCGGGTTGACGGTGGATGCGATTAATCCGGGCACGGTTGTGGTGCCGGAGGGGGCGCAGGAGATGATCCGTTCGGCGGTTGAGCAGGCGAAGGGCCAGTTGCAGCCGATGATGGCTGGGGCGAAGGCGGATGCGTCGAGAAGGATTGAGCGTTGGTTGCAGCAGGCGAATGCGTGGGAGGCGGAGAAGGCTGCTGGTTCGGCGCGTTCGGTGCGGGCTGCGAAGACGGCGAGGTTGTTGGAGCAGGAGAAGGCGTTGGTGGCGTCGTTGCATCCTGATCGTGAGTTGGTGCGTCCGCTTGTTCTTGTGTTGCCGAGGGAGGCCTAAGTTCGATGGCTGTGTTTGATTCGATTGTCAATGTTGAGGAGTGGATTAGTGATTACTACCTCACTACGGACGAGTCGAAGGGTGAGTCGTTTACGAAGCGTGTGAAGGCGCGGACGAATCAGTGGGCGAAGGAGGCGTCGCTGTCGGAGACGCCTGTGGAGCGGTTGAAGCGTGTGCGTGGCGCGTTGCAGTCGGCGTTTGCGCAGGGTGCGCCGACGTCGGCGTTGATCCGCGAGGCCTTCGGTTACGGTGAGCCGCAGGAGTTGACGTTTACGCGCGCGGGGGAGCCGGTGGAGTTCGTGGGCTGGGTTGGCCATGCGGGCACGCTGGTGGTGCTTGAGGTTGATCCAGTGGACAGTGTTGAGGAGGTTGCGCAGGCCAGCAAGGTTGTGGGGGATATTTTTCTTAGCGACGCCCCTCCGGCCTTCATCGTGATCATCGCCGGGAACTGGGTGGTGCTTGCGGAGCGTGAGTTGTGGCCGCTGGGCCGCTATTTGGCTGTGGATGTGCAGCTGGTGGTGGAGCGCAATGACACCACGAAGTCGGGTGAGCTGGCGCGTGCCGCGGTGATGTTGGCGCGCGAGGATATTGAGCGCGCTGCGGATGGCACGACGTGGTGGACGGACACGTTGGAGGAGTCGCGCCAGCATGCGGTGAAGGTGTCTGGTGATCTGCGTGATGCGGTGCGTGAATCGATTGAGTTGATTGGCAACGATGTGCTGCAGCGCCGCCGGGAGCAGGGTCTCCCGCTTGAGGAGGTCGACGGCAACGAGCTTGCCCGCCAGGCGCTCCGGTACTTGTACCGCATTCTGTTTTTGTTGTTCGCGGAGGCTTCACCCGAGTTGGGTATTTTGCCCACGGGTAGCCCTGAGTACGTGGCTGGCTACGGCCTGGACCGGCTGCGGGATCAGATTCTGACGCCACCGGTCACCGAGCAGGCACGTCACGGCACGCACCTCTACGAGTCCCTGCAGGTGCTGTTTGACCAGGTCAACCACGGCCACGACCCGTTCGCAGCACCACATGCGGATGAGGACGCGCAGAACCACGGCCTGACCTTCCGCAACTTGGACGCAGACCTGTTCAAGCCGGAGGCCACCGCGCTGATTGACCGCACTTCCCTGTCCAACGAGGCGCTCACGCACGTGCTGCGCAACCTGCTGCTCTCCCGTGAGACGGCCGGGAAGGACCGCGGGTTCATCTCCTACGCAACGCTCGGTGTCACCGAGTTAGGCCAGGTGTATGAGGGGTTGATGTCCTACCACGGGTTCATCGCACAGGAAGAGCTTTACGAGGTCGCCCCGAAGGGCAAGGCTGAGAAAGGCTCCTGGGTCATCCCAGTCTCTCGTAGCGGGGAGGTCCCCGAGGACAGCTTCGTCATGGAGGACGTCGAAGACCCCGCCGGTGGCGTATTCAAGCGCCGCCGCAGGTACCCGCGTGGCTCCTTCGTGTACCGCCAGTCCAGCCGCGACCGTGAACGCTCCGCGTCCTTCTACACCCCGCAGGTGCTCACGGAGTTCAGCGTCTCCCAGGCTGTCGAGGTGCTGCAGGAGGAAGGCCGCATTAGCTGCGCAGATGACGTGCTCACGCTGAGCATTTGCGAGCCTGCGATGGGCTCCGGCGCCTTCGCTGTCGAAGCCGTCCGCCAGCTCGCAGAGTGCTACCTGGACCTGAAAGAACAAGAACTCGGCGAACGCGTCCCCGCCGAAGAGCGCGCCGTCGAATTGCAAAAAGTGAAGGCCTACCTGGCGCTGCACCGCGTGTACGGCGTGGATCTTAACCCCACCGCCGTCGAGCTTGCCGAGATTTCCCTCTGGCTGGACACTATGACGGCCGGCCTGAAGGCGCCGTGGTTCGGCCTGCACCTGCGGCGCGGAAACTCCCTGGTCGGCGCATTGCGCGCCACCTTTAGCAAGGAGCAGCTGAACAAGAAGGCGTGGCTGAAGTCCGTGCCGCGCCGGGAGTACGCGCCGGGCCGCATCCATCACTTCCTCCTCCCCTCTGAGAGCTGGGGTGCCGCAGCGGACGCGAAGGACCTGAAGAAGCTTGCCACCGAGGAACAGAAGGCGTTGAAGGCGTGGCGCCGCTCCATGTTGGTCAAGCCGACGAACCCGCAAATCAAACGCCTGTTGAACCTCGCTCAACGCGTTGAGTTCCTGTGGTCTGTGGCCCTTGCCAAGATACAGATTGCGGAATCACAAATCCGCCGCGACATTGACCTGTGGGGTCGCGAGTCCGAACCCGCCAGCGGTGTGGTCACCCGCGAGCAGATCGAGCGCGAGCTCCTGCACAACGAGGAAGGCGCCTACCGCCGTCTCCGGCTGGTGATGGACGCCTGGAACGCCCTGAAGTTCTGGCCACTCAATGAGGTACTGGACACCGAGCTTCCCGACTGGGACGAGTGGCTCGACACCCTGCAGGACATCCTGGGTAAAGAGGCCGAAGCCCGCGATGCGGCCCAGATGGTCGTCGGCCGTGCCACGGACTGGGACGAGCTGCACGAGCTGGAAACCACCGACCTCGGCCTGTCTGGTGCCCTGTCCATGGAGCGCATCCTGAGCGCCCACCCATGGATCGCCACCGTTCGCGACGTCGCCGAGGAGCAAGGCTTCTTTCACTGGGACCTGGACTTCGCCGCCGTCTTCGCCGAAGGCGGCTTTGACCTGCAAGTGGGTAACCCGCCGTGGGTGCGTCCCCGCGGTGACCTGGACGGGCTCTACTCAGAGCTGGACCCGTGGTTCTCCCTCGCCCACAAACCGACGCAGGCCGTGAAGAACGAACGCCGCGCCCACTGGAACGACGACGCCCGCATGCGCGACATCGTATTCAAAGGCACCGGCGATATCGTCGCCACCGCGAGCATACTCGGCAACGTGTCCGACTACCCGCACCTGGCCAACCAGCAGCCAGACCTCTACCGCGCGTTCATGGAACGCACCTGGTCGAACGCATCCCCGCGCGGCGTGGTGTCGCTCATCCACCCTGAGTCCCACTTCACCGAGAAGAAAGCCGCTCCCCTACGCCGGGGTGCGTACCTGCGGCTGCGGAGGCACTGGCAGTTTATTAATGAGCTAATGCTGTTCGACATCGATCACCACAATGCCTACGGCATTCATACATACGGCCCGGCGCACGATTCACCTGATTTCATCCAGGCAGCACATCTTTACCACCCACGCACCGTCGAAGAGTCACTACAACACAACGGCGAGGGCCCTTTACCCGGTTTGAAGGACGACAACTACAACTGGGACCAACGTCCCCACAAGGACCGCATAGAACACATCGATATTGACGAGCTCAAGCTGTGGGCCTCTATCCTGGGCGACTCTGAAGCCGACCCACTTGAATCGCGCATGGTGTACACCGTGAACACCGAAGCCGCGAAGGTGTTGGAAAAGCTAGCTGCGCAGCCACGAATTGGTGAGCTTGGTCTGCAGTTTTCACGTGGCTGGGACGAAACGATTGATAAGAAGAAGGGCTATTTCGATACCGGTTGGGCACGCCCAAATTCTTGGAGCGACGTAATTCTTCAGGGTCCGCATATCGGTATTTCGACGCCGATGATCAAAGAACCGAATCCTACGCTGAAACACAACCAAGACTGGAGTTTCACGGACTTAGAAGCGATGCCGGAAGACTTCATTCCAGCAACTGCATATCAGCCGAACCGCGAAGAGAGTTACGATGCTAATTACACGCATCATGAAGTGCGCGGTGTTTTGGTCCCTGATCGTGACTATTTCCGGTTGGCTTGGAGAAAGATGGCCGCTACTACCGGTTATAGAACTTTGTATTCAGCTCTGATACCACGCGGCGCAGCAATTACAGGTTCAGTTATCACTGGAGCATGCGTTGAAAGCAATCGGACCACCGTTGCTGTTGCTGCAGTGATGTCGTCAATACTTTGCGACTTCCAGGTGAGAGCAACTGGGTTAGCAAACTTGTACTCGTCGACAATAGAAAACCTCCCATTCAGGGTTAAACCTGAAAAGGAGGATCGGTTGGTTCGCCTATTTCTCAAGCTCAACTGCTTGACTCGTGCCTATGCACCTTTATGGGAAGAAATTACTGGAGAGTCTTGGACACTAGAAACACCCATCCGTGAGGCGAAGGAGCGACGCGAAGTCCAGTGGGAGATCGACCATATCGTCGCCGAGAGCTTCGGCGTCACCAGCGACGAATTAATGATGATCTACCGCACGCAATTCCCAGTTATGCACCGTTACGATCAGGAAGCTAAGCAGGAATGAATGTCTCAGGAAAAACTACTTGTGGGAATGGAAGGAGGCGTTGATTTAGATGCTCGAGACTGGTCAAATGCTGGGCAAGATTATTGGCTGGGGAGAAAAACTACTTCCGAAAATGAAGGCTCCGCTTTCATTGACATATCAGATTGGTCTAAATCAAATACTGCCATCATATAACTGTGAAGAGATCGATTTAGAGGGAAAACTGGCTAGTAATCCGAATTTTGATTCAGCTTTTGACGAAAATGGTGTACCCGTTGGCGAACCGCTAAACAGATATCCGTATGAAGAGGGTTTCTTCCGCGTATACATTCCAGAGCCCGAAAGCGTTGGTGTCAAGGACTGCCCAAGATCGATACGAGACCTTCCGAAGATGCAAGCAAGGCTCACAATCGTAGCTAGTCGAGCTGTCACCATAAAAGAGATCCGAATAACAGTGCTCTCCGTAAAGCCAGTCGGAGACGGCGGAACCTTGATTATCCGAAAAGGGCAGAGCATTACGCCTATCGGAAAGATGCTTTTTAGATTAAGCGCAACGCCTGGTGACTATTACGCGCAGGTGCTTGATATTGCAGAGTCTCCCGGTGAAGAGCGACGGTTCTTTGAGGAATACGACTTTTTCCTCGCTGAGGGTGAAGAGAAGACAATTGAAGCAATGATCAGCATGCCTCCTGGTTATGTCTACGACATTCAGATCGAGGCTGTGGCGGATAGTCGGTCATACGTCGGTAAGAACGTATTAACGGGAAAGTCCATCGAGAAAGTCTTTGCCTTTCAGAATGATAGCCACCCTGAGGAATGTGATTCCGAGTTGTGCCATCCGAACGGATGGGGGAGGTCTGGCCTAGGTGTGCCAGGAGGGTGCCACCCGAATGTGAGTCATAAGAATGCTTATGTGATTCAATTCACCGAGAGCGAGCAACCATGTTATGCGAAAGCCGACTACTCCAAGCTGGGAAGCCGCGGCATGTTTGAGTCTTATAAAGGATCGGTTGAAAAAGAGATCTAGTTAGGGAATCTGCATAACGGTCTTCGAGTACGTCGACGGGCAGTACGTGTTAAAACCATTCACGGGTTGCGATACCCTAAGACCCGAACCAGCTACGTCACCAGGGAGCCCGCATGTCCACGTTGATCCCCGTTCACGCCTCCAACCATGTGCTTGAAGGCGTCAGTGAGTACCTGGCCACTACGTTCTCGCTGGCCAGTCAGGACACGTCGGCGGCGCTCAAAGCGTTCCTCGAAGACTCCAAGCAAGGCATGTTCCACGGGCCATACGTGCGCACGCGCCTGCCGTACGCGCGAGCAACAGGGTGGGAAGGGCTGCTCGGGTGGCTGCCGGACTGGTTCAAGCCCTACCACCACCAGGCACAAGCGTTTCGTCGGCTCCGCTCCCTGGACGAAGGCGGGCAGCGTCGTCCAGAACCGACACTGGTGATCACGGGAACCGGCTCCGGTAAAACGGAAGCCTTCCTCTACCCCGTGCTGGACCATGCGCGGCGCATGCGCGCGCAAGGGCAACGCGGGGTGAAAGCGCTGTTGCTCTACCCCATGAACGCGCTGGCGAATGACCAGGCGAACCGTCTTGCAACGCTGCTCACCGAGGAAGCAGCCCTCGCCGGGGTGACGGCTGGCATCTACACCGGTGAGCAAGCCGGAAGCAACGTGACCAAGGTGTCCAAGAAGTCCCTCATCACGTCGCGCCAACAGATCCAGCAGGACCCGCCAGACATCCTGCTGACGAACTACAAAATGTTGGACCAGTTGCTGCTCCGCCCGGCGGACAGGGAAATCTGGCGCAACTCCGCCACCAGCCTGCAATACATTGTGCTCGACGAGTTCCACACCTACGACGGCGCCCAAGGCACTGACGTCGCGCTCCTGCTGCGCAGGCTTGGTCTCCAGTTGAAGAAGCACCAGCCGGTAGGGTTCCTCTCCTCCGAGGCAGCCGCGCGGCCGCTCGGGCAGGTCACGCCGGTGGCCACCTCTGCGACGCTGGGCGGGGAGGATGAGGCACACAAGGTACTGGGGTTCGCAAAGACGATCTTCGGCGAGACCTTCAACGAGGACGCGCTTGTCGGGGAGACAGTGCTCTCCTACGGGCAGTGGTGTGAAGAGATCGCGCAGGCCTACGGGCAGGCGCACACGGACGCGTTCGTGCAGGTGGATGCGGATGTGATTCGTGGGGTCGTCGAAAAGGTGGCTGCGCGCGTGGAAGCAGGTGAAGAGTACGCAGCAACCTGCCTGGCAGTATTTCGTGGCGAGCTCCTGCACTGCGCGGACAACCTGGACGCAACCATCGCCGCCTTCGCCGCGCACCCGCTGACCAAGGCCGTGCTGCAGGCCTCCGCGCACGCGATCCCGCTCACGCAGCGCGAAGGCAGCGCGCAGGACACGCTGCCGCACCGGGTGCTCGACAGCCAAGACCAGTACCTCGTTCGCGCCGTCGGGGAGGAGACCGCGGCGGAGTTCACCACCCATGCGCTCACCGTGGTGTCCTACCTGCGCGCGCTCGCAGGGGACGCCTACGGCTTCGAAGGCAAACGCCTGCCCGGTGTGGAAACGCACCTGTGGGTCCGCGAAGTCTCCCGCGTGGACCGCGCCGTTACTCCAGTTGAGGACGGTCACATCTTCCGCTGGTCAGACGACGGCGCAGTGGAAGAAACCGGGGACTCCGCCGTGTGGCTGCCCGCCTGCTACTGCCGCAAGTGCGGGCGCGCAGGGTGGATGACGTCCCTGGAACCAGGCACGGACTCCCCCGTTTTCGACGTGGCCAAGATCCGCGCCGGCTCAATCGAGGATCGCAGCAGGCAACGCGCGCTGCTGGACGCCACGAACGAATACCACCAGGCGCAAAAACGTGGCACGGACTTCACTACTGGCGGCAGCGGTTCGGACGCCCGCGCGTTGCTGTGGCTGCACACCGGCACCCGCGAGTTGAGTCGCACTCAACCTTCCGAGGAAGCGCTCGCGGACGGCCTGTCCGTACCGGTGCTCACCTTCGCAGGGCTTGAAGCAGACGAGCTCGCGCAGGCACAAACCTGTCCCTCCTGCGGGGAGGCGGACTCCATCCGCTACATCGGCTCCGCCGTGGCAACGCTGCTCTCTGTGGGACTGTCGAACCTCTTCGGCATGGCAGACCTCGAGAGCCGGGAGAAGAAGACCCTCGTGTTCGCGGACACGGTGCAGGATGCGGCGCACCGCGCCGGGTTCGTGCAGTCGCGCTCCCACGCCTTCGGCCTGCGTACGTTCATGTACAACGCCGTGGGAGACGAGGTGCTCTCGCTGGCGGACGTGCCACGCCGCATGGTGGAGGCCGCCGACGCCTCCGGGGAGAAGTACCGTGCGCGCTACGAGCTGCTCCCCGCCGAAATTGCGCACACCCCGAACTTCCGCGCCTTCTGGGACCCGGACGCTGACCCGCAAAGCAGGCGTGCATCACGCACGAGCGCGCTCGAGCGCATCGCATTCGACGTCGCCCTCGAGTTCGGCCAGCGCGCGGACCTGCCGCGCTCCCTTGCGCAGACGGGCGCGCTGTCCGTGGCGGTGGACGTGCCGGACGCCGTGCTGGAATCCGCAGGCAAAGTGGCCCTGGACGCCGTCGCCAGCCCTACCACCGCCATGCAGGATAAGCGTTTACGAATGCAGTGGCTGCGCGGACTGCTCGAACAGGTCCGGGAACGCGGCGCCATCAACCACCCGTGGCTGAAGCAGTACCTCACCAATGACGGCAACGCCTGGTTCGTCAACAACCGCAACGCCAAGTCCCGCGGCGTGCCCTCCTTCCCGCGCGGCGGCGCCCCCGAGTTCCCGCGCTCCGGGAAGAAGATCGACGACAAAGACCGCGGCATCACCCCGCTCGGCAGCCCACGCGGGCGCTACGCGCAGTGGACGGAAAAGGTCCTGGGGATTACACCTCACGATGCCGCCACCGTCTTAACCACCCTCTTCCACGAGCTGGCCAACCGCGACGTGCTCACCGCCATCCAGACCCAAAGCGGCGGCATCATGTACGCGCTTGAGCCCGAGCAGATCATCCTCACGCAGGAAGCGCAGCCTCACGTGCTGGAATGCAACGTGTGCAACGCACACATGGCGCTCGCCGCCACCACCCGCACGCTGCTCACTGGCATGGCGTGCACCACCCAAGGCTGCCCCGGCGCCTTCGAACAAAGCGTGGTGCCTGCGAACTACTACCGCACCCTGTACACCTCCAAGCAGGTGCGCTCCGTCGTCGCAGCTGAGCACACGGGCCTCATCCCCAAAGACGAGCGCCTTGCCCTCGAGCGCACCTTCCGCGGGGACCTTACAAGCGGAACCCCAGCCCCGGACGCCCCGAACGTGCTCGTTGCCACCCCGACGCTCGAGATGGGTATCGATATCGGCGACCTATCCACCGTCATGCTCTCCTCCCTGCCGAACAGCGTGGCCAACTACGTGCAGCGCGTTGGTCGCGCCGGGCGCCTGACCGGTAACTCGCTGGTGCTTGCCTTCGTGCGTGGGCGTGGCGCGTCGCTGCCGAAGCTGAACCAGCCGCTCTCCGTCATCGCGGGCAGCGTCGAGCCGCCCGCCGCGTTCCTGTCGGCCACGGAGATCCTGCACCGGCAGATCACCGCCTACGTCATTGACTCCATCGACTTCGACGTCCTCGGCATCCAACTGCGCCAGGCCACCTCGGTGTTCTCCCCGAAGGCACGCCCCGCCCCACTCGTCGACGTCCTCGTGGAGCACCAGCACGACGCCCACGAGAGCAACGCGTGGGTGGATGAGTTCTTGGGCACCTTGGACGCGGAGCACGTCGATAAGCAGACGCTCGAGCACGCCCGCAACTGGGCACTCGGTCGCGGGCCTGACTCCATGGCGGGGGACTTGAAGCGCGCGCAACAACGCTGGGAGCAGCACGTGCGTGTCTACCAGGAACGCGAGCGCGTCCTCGATGCGCGTTGGAAAGAACTCGAGAAGCTCAACGCCTCCAACCAGGACGAACACCACAAGGATGAGGACCTTGAGCGTGAACTGCGCGCCGTGAAGTCCGCGCTGCGCCGCGTGCGACGCGACCTGAAGGAGCTCGCACTCGACGAGTACTGGGTCTCCGCCATGGAGCGCTACGGGCTACTGCCTAACTTTGCCCTCCTCGACGATTCGGTGGAGCTATCCGTCTCCGTGAGCACGCTCAATCCCTCCACCCTCGAGCTGGAGCCCGAACCCTTCGAGCTCACCCGCGGCGTGGCATCCGCCCTGCAGGAATTCGCTCCCGGCGCGACGTTCTACGCCCGGGGTATCGCCGCGCGCATCGACTCCGTCGAGCTAGGCGACGACGCCTCCGACGTCACCGCGTGGCGGCTGTGCCCCGCGTGCTCCTATGCCGAGGCTGCGGACGCGCGTGAGCCCGGCGCGTGTCCGGTGTGTCACTCGGCGGCGTTTGCGGATAACGGTCAGTGCATTGATGCGGTGCATCTGCGGAAGGTGTCCGCCTCTGTGGACCGTAGCCAGGCCACGATTGACGGGCGCAGTGAGCACCGCGTGAGTACCTGGTTCCACTCGACGATGAGCTTCTCCGTGCCCGAGCACGGTCAGGGCGGGGCGTGGTACCTTTCCGGCGGATTCGGTGCCGAATACTTGCGGGTGGTGGACCTGAGCTGGTTCAACCTGGGCAATGGGCACGCGGTGCCGCGCATGTTTGCTGGCCGGGAGATCCAGGCGCCGCTGTTTACGGTGTGTAAGCACTGTGGTCACTTGGATTCGGCGCGTGGGGAGAACTCGAAGTGGGACCACAGGCCGTGGTGCCCGCAGCGCAACGAGCTTAACGAGGACGTGATGAACGTGGCGCTGGCCCGCACGCTGCGTACCCAGGGCGTGCTGCTGCATATCCCAGAGCGTTTCAGTGCGGGTGACAACACCACTATCCCGTCGCTGGCGGCGGCGATCCGCCTCGGGTTCAAGGAGGTACTCGGCGGGGATCCGGACCACCTGAACGTCACCCCGGTGAAGGTGCCGAAGGAAAGCGGCGGCGCAGTCGAAGCGCTGATGCTGCACGATAATGTGCCAGGCGGCACCGGCTACCTCTCCCAGTTCGCGGACCCGGAATCGGTGCGTAACCTGCTGCTGCGCGCCTACGAGCGCGTCGTGTCCTGCACCTGCGCGGCCGATGAGCGCCTAGCCTGCCCGCAGTGCCTGCTGCCGTACGCGCGCCCGCAGCAAATCGAGGTCACCTCGCGCGCCGCCGCGCAGCGTGCGCTGCTGTCCATCCTCGCCGACCAGGACCACCCTGACCCAGCAACGGACCCGGCCTCGGTCACCTGGGATCCACAGCGCGAAGCTCCGATTATCGACCAGGGCAGCCAGCTGGAAATCCGCTTCCGCGAAACCCTGCGCCAAGCCCTCGAGGACCGCAACGCGGAGATCACCCAGCGGCCCACCGCCACCAGTATGGAGTGGCACATCCGTTTCCCTTCCGGGGAGCAGTGGGTGATGAACGAGCAGGAGGACTTCGGCTATACCCGGCCGGACTTCCTCTTCCGCCACCGCAGTAACCGCCAGGTGCGCAGCGTCGCCCTCTTTACCGACGGCTACGCCTACCACGCCTCCCCCGACGTGTTCCGCTTCGCCAGCGACATGGACAAACGCGCCCGCCTCGCCACCGAGCACTACCTGCCGTGGACCATCACGCACCAGGACCTCAACTGGTTCGACGCCGAAACCAAAGGCACCGCCCATCCTCCCGCCTGGCGCGATTCTCGCGGCATGGCCCAAGGCGGTGCCCTGCCAGCCCTGGACTCCCAGGCCATGGAGACCATCGTTTCCTCCCCACTTACCCAGCTGCTGCACTACCTGGACAACCCACGCGACAAAGCGTTCGCCTCCTACGGGGAGGGTCTTACCGTGCTGCTCTTGGCCAGGATGTTCAGCACCGTTGGTGCCCCTGACGGGAATGTGTTGCGCTACCTCAACGACATTGAGCTCACCTTCGAGCAAATCGGCAACCGGCTGCTGCCCACCACGCTCAACATCGACGTGACCGGCCACAGCATCCCTACCGAACTCTGGAACGACTACCTGCGCTTTTCCAACCTGCTCTACCTCTCCGACGAGCCCGTCACCGTCACCACCAGCGAATCCACCAGCGCCAGCGTTCCCGCTGTGCCTTCGGGGCCGGAGGTGGGCGTCGACAAGCCTGTCGCTGGCGAGGTCGCACCCGAGTGGGCCGAAGCCATCGAAGAATTCGAAGGCGAAGGTGCCGTCACCGAAGCACTGCAGAAACTCGCCGCCGCCGGTGCCTCCACCAACATCCTGGTCGGCGAGGAACTCGAAGGCCTCATGACTGTGGTGCAATGGCCCGAACGCCACGTCGTCGTCCTGTACGACGCCGCCGACGCTGAATCCCCCGCCGAAGCCGCCCTCCGGCGCGCCGGGTGGACCGTGCTCACCCCAGAAACCATCACTGACGACGCAATGAGAAAGGTCATGCCATGAGCATCCCCGTCACCATCAGCTACTACGAAAAGCTCAACGTCGACGGCAGCCTCAAGTCCCAAGTGTTCGACTTCGGCCAGAAGCTCATGAAGGACCCCACCAACCCGTCGCTGAACATCAAGACGATCAACAACGCGGTGGACAAGCGCGTGCGCACCGGGCGCATCAACAAACAGTTCCGCGCCGTCCTCTTCGAACTTCGCGACGCCACCACCCACCACTTCGTCCTTGTCGACGTCGACTCCCACGACGAAGGCATCTCCAAAGCCCGCCGCCTCGACCCGGCCAAACTCCGCCTGGACGTCAACCCCATCAACGGCATCACCACCCTCATCCAGGAGACGGGGCCGGCGTTGGATGCTGCAGTACCTGCTGCTCCTGTTGCTTCTCCGGTTGCTGCCCCTTCGGCTCCGCCTGCCGCGGCCTCGCGCCCCGGTGACGCCCTCACCGCCCACGGCTACACCCCGGACTCCCTCTACACCGACCTCGGCATCGACCCCCACTTCACCCAACAGGTCCTCGACCTGGCCACCGACGCCGACCTCGACCCCCTCCTCGCCACCCGCCCCGCCTGGGAAAACGAGGCCATGACCGGCCTGCTCGCCGGGTTCAGCGTCGACGAAGTCCGCGACCAACTCGACCTCGACGTCACCTCCCAAACCGACACCCCCGACCCCACCGACGACTCCCGCGTCATCGCCGGCCTCAAACAAACCGCCGCCGCCCTCGAGTTCGCCTACATCGGCGACGGCGACACCGACGCCCTGCGCAACGTCATCGAAACCGGCGACTTCGACAAGTGGCGCACCTTCATCCACCCCGAACAGCGCCGCATGGCCAAAGGCGACTACAAAGGCTCCGCCCGCGTCTTCGGCGGCGCCGGCACCGGCAAAACCGTCGTCGCGCTGCACCGCGCCAACTACCTCATCACCACCCGCTCGCAGGCCCGCATCCTCCTCACCACCTACACGCGCGGCCTCGCCGACGGCCTCAAATCCCAAATGACCATCCTCAACCCCACCTTCCCCGAAGCCGCCTCACCGGGCGCGCCGGGCCTCTACATCGAGAACATCGACGCCATCGTGCGCAAAATTCTTCTCGACGCCACCACCGCCGAAATCGAACACGCAACCCGCAGCGTCCTCGGCGTCGCCGCGAAAGCCGTCAAACCCTACACTGACGCCCAGGCCCAAAGCGTGTGGGACAGTATCCTCTTCACCGCCGACGACGCCCTTGCCACCGAGATCGCGAACCAGACCTTCCTCGCCGCCGAGTACGAAACCATCGTGCTTGCCCACGGCATCACCACCCAGGCCGAGTATCTCCGCGTCGCCCGCACCGGCCGCGGTACCCCGTTGAACCGCAAGCAGCGCAAACTGGTCTGGCCGCTACTCGAGTCCGTCCTGCAAACCCAAGCTATCGACGGCAAACTCCTCTGGCCCACCATGTCCGCCATCGGCGCCGCCGTCCTCACCATGCGCGGCCCAATCTTCGACCACGTCGTCGTCGACGAAGCCCAAGACTTCAACGCCGGCCACTGGCACTTCCTGCGCGCCAGCGTCGCCCCCGGCCCCAACGACATCTTCCTCGCCGAGGACTCCCACCAGCGCATTTACGGCCAGCCGCTCGTGCTCAGCCGCTTCGGCATCTCCACCCGCGGCCGCGCTTCTCGACGCCTCACCCTCAACTACCGCACCACCCGCGAAAACCTCGACTACGCTCTCCGCATCCTTGACGGCTCAGAGAACGCCTACATCGACGGCGAAGGCGAAACCGACAACACCTTCGGCTACCGCTCCGCACGCTCCGGCCCAGAGCCGACGCTCGTGCGCTGCACCGACCCCACCGAGGAATTCGACGCCGCCGCCCACTTCATCGGCACCTGGTTAGAGGAGGACCCCAACGCCCGCATCGGCGTCATGTGCCGCACACGCGGCCAGATTCCCCGCATCCTCTCCGGACTTCGCGACCACGGCATCGAAGCCATCCAAACCAAAAACGCCGACACCGCCGCCCACGAACAGGTCTCCGTCATGACCATGCACGGAGCCAAAGGCATGGAGTTCACCCACGTCGTCCTGATGGGCGTCGGCCGCAACATCCTCCCCCAGCGCTTCCGCCTCCGCGGACTCGCCGAAGCCGAAGTGGCACACGCCCTCCAGCAGGAGCGCTCCCTCCTCTACGTCGCTGCCTCCCGCGCCCGCGACGCTCTCCTCGTCACCACCCACGGCGAGCCCTCCGACCTGCTGCCGGAGGTGTAGAAGTCGGCTGTAATTCCCGGGCGGCTTCGGATTACTCCCACCCGCAATTCTGTTCACAAAATCCCGACTCCGCGCGCGAAGCACTTCCCCACCCCACCTCAGAACGCCTCCAGCCTCCGCACCCACTGGGCGAGGGGGCTACCTTTTTCGCTGCTAGCGGGAACTGCAGAAACGGGACAAACGCTTCCACGCATCCCGCCAGTCCGTGGCTGAGCACGGATTTTTCCGAAGGAGCCTGCTTGTAGAGGTGGGAACAGGATGCCGACATCCATTGCCGTTGCCATTTGTGGGGGTGTGGAAGGAGCCATCAACTTTGCTTTCTAACACTCCACCCCGTTGCGGAAATCGAGTAGGAAGAAAACCTCCTATGAACTAGCAGATAATTTGGAAAGCGGAACCAAGTCATCGCCATCTTCTAAGGCCCAGAACTCTTCGCCCTTGAGGTTCGTTACGCCGAGGGAGTGCGTGGCTTCATCCAGTGAGTCAAAAATATTGACGCCATCGATGACAAGGTGGCCGTCCTCATTAATGACGGCATCAACAATCCAATCTGGATCAACCGGATCGAGAAGGTCGCCAGGTTTCAGCAGTCCGGCCTCAAAGAACTCCTGCAGGGTCCTAGACCCGGAACGTTCTTCAACGTCAGACGTAGAAATCACCGGTGCAGAGTCAGCTGTGATGTGAGCGAAAGCATCACGGATAACCTGGGCAATGAGCCTACGGCGGTTGGAAAGGAACTCGTCGTAGGACATGTTTTCCCAACCTTCTGGAATGGCGTGCCAGTACATCTGTTGTTTCAGCCACTCCTCGCCTTGCGAGCGCTTCTCGACGAGTTCTTGCCAATAGTCCTTGGGAGCGCGATCCGAAATATGGATGTTGGTAGCCCAATCAGTGGGAGCGAAGTTAGCCACCTGGTTGATGCGCTTGAAGTCCGTAATCCCCAAAACCTTTTCCAGGTATTTGCGTGGAAACAGATGGTGGCCTTCGGTGCCCTTAGCCGCGGGCTGGTTGGGATCCATCCAATCACGGACGCGCTCGTTGAGCATGAACATCTTTGCATCCAGGATGTTCAGCGCAGCGAGGTAGCACTGGTAATGCGGTGATAGGGCAGCCCCGGACGTAACCAAGTTCTGGGGCAGATTGAAACGCCAGTAGTCTTCGGTGAGTTGAGTGCTAATCGTACGGTTAAGCAGCTCTTCGAAGCCTTCCGCGTCGCCCTTGTCCAGCGCAGCAATCTGGTCGAGGTCCTTCTGGATTTGGGATTCCGATGAGCCCGTGTAGCGGGCAGTGAGTTGCGACATGAAGAGCCAACGGGCAACCAGTGCCCGAAGGCGAGCGAGCTCGACGTCGAAGTCATTGCGTCCAAGCAAGAAGATTACGTAAGAGTAGATGATGTTCATGTGCGAGGTGACGTTCCGGTTGGTTCGGAATCCAGCCGCCTGAATCGAACGAATGAATTCCGTCCAGTTCGTGTGATCCACGACGACTGGAAGAGCGTCCTTGAGGAGCCCTAATTCGTGTTCTTGACGCTCAGAGTTCACGCGGCCGGTGTGACGATCCTTTGCTTGAAGAGCGGCGTACGCATCTTGCAGTCGGCCTCGTCGCTGCCCGACAGCAACCATTGCACGAACAAGGTGGCCGTTCTCAACGGCAATATAGGGGTTGTGAGCCGTCCACTGAATTTCTTTCCCCAGTGCGGAGCTCGCATGAGCTGGGGACATACGGGAGTTGCGTGAAAACTCCTCGATTTGTTCACGGCCTTCAGGCCAAAAGACGCTGAGCCACGTCAGAATGTAGTCGTATGCCTTCAGTCGAACTCCTTCTGAGTTGATGCGAACGAAGACGTCAGCAACGAGGCGCTTGTCGGCCTCGCTCTGAAGGTGAACGACGTTGAACCGGTATTTCTCTAGCCCAGACAGTTTGCTAAAGACATCATGAACTGCCTCTTCTTCTTCATCGCTGAGAGTTCCGCCGGATTCTTCATACCTCTTGAAGAATGCTTTTCTTGCCTTGTAGGAGCTGGCGAAATAGGTCGAAATGTCTTCGACCCACTCCGGGGATTTGGCAATAGGTGGTGTACGAACCTCAAACTTCTCACTAAATGGATTGAACGCAATACGGATCCGCTTCTCGTTATAGTTAACGTCCCGGACAGGAAAGCCTTTTATTGCGGCATAAAGACTGGTCAAGCGCTGCTGGCCGTCGATAATTTGGTGCTGGCCGATGAAATCCGCGTCACCTGAAATTGATCGAGACTCACCGTCGGCAGCAACGTCCCAAAACATAAGCTCGCCTACTGGGTAGCCGCGGTACATCGAATCAAAAAGGTCACGAACCTTCGACGTGGGCCAGACAAATGGCCTCTGGAGATCTGGAAGTTGAATCCTTCCAGAGTGAACATCATTGACAAGTTGCTGCACGTCCCACGGGACAGTGCGGAAGATGGAGGCCATGGAGAGACCTTTCTAGAGTGACGTGAAAGAATTGATACCTTTTTAGAGTATCGCGCACTTCTGACACCTCTGCATGCGATTGCGCTGATGTGTTCGAGTGACGAAACTGCACCTGAAAAAGGCTCCGAACTTCGGGAAAACCTCGTTAGAGTTTCCGGCTCAGGATGGAAAGCCGATCGCCACAGTAGAGCACCCTTTGCCACAAACCCCGAGTCCGGAAGGCCGGTGGTGCAAAGGCTTCTCTGTAGAAGCGAGGACGAGTGCTGTTTGCGTGGCCTGATCGTAAGCACCTGAATGACTTGTGGGGTATCGATGCAGATGCGCTCGTTGTGATCGAGTGGAACACAGAGGAAACCCAAGAGTGGATTGAGGACAATCAGCCCATCTTGCTACTTCATGATCGAACAACGCCCTACGTACCAGACGAAGAAGAAACGACTCATGCTGAGCCTCTGCCTAATGGGATTGATCGCATTCTGGAGTACGTTGCAAGGATGGCAGCCGGTTACTCCAGCGGGTTGAAATGGAATGAAGTAGACAAGCTAAAAGCGGACATGATGAATCGTCCTGATAGGTGGAAACCTGTAACGGTTGAGCAAGTTCGCGCTAAATGTAAAGAACTTGGTATGCGGCCGAACGATGTGGACACGATCGCAGATCTATTGCAGCGCCGGAAAGACGGGCGTTCTTTCCGGGTCGAACCTTCATATCGGAACTTTCATTCCTAGAAGAAACCAGCTTTAGAGACAGCCACGCGGACACGAGAGTTCGTAGAGCTTGCGGACTGTCTCGAGTCCGCGAGGCATCCTTGTCTATGGCGAGTACCTCGAGCTGCAAGGCAAATAGGCTCTGGCCCCGAGCAATCGGGGCCATCTTTTATCTCCCCATTCCCGTCGCTCTCCATCTGCAATTCTGTTCACGAATTCCCGACTCCGTGCGTGAAGCACATCCCCCACCCACTGCCTAATCCCCTTCTGCCCTCATGTCTCCGATTCGCCGATCGCCGAACCGCGAAATCGGCCCAGATACTCAGAATGGGCCGAAAACTCCGTGACCAGCATTGGTCGACGAGACCGAAGTAGCATGCGGAGCGCACTGGGCACCCGGGGTGCGGAGAGGCGTCGATAATTAAAGCTCTATTAAAACCGTCTGCAAAGGGTTATTGTTATCCGTGTAAGTCGCCTGTGTTCGGCGTTGTGCAGATTTGTGGAGAAATAGAAAATGAACCGGAAGAAACTGGTTGCGCTGTGTGGTGCCATCGCTATTGCGTGCGGGTCAATTACTGCGGTGGGTGGCCCGGTGGCGGGCGCGTATGTGGAGAAGCAAGACACTGCAGGCATGCAGCCGAGCCCCGATGTGACAGACGCGGCGAAGATTCCGGCTGTGGACGTGAAGGTCGAAACGGATAAGGCGGACGAGGTCAAAGCTGGTGACACGTTTAATATAACGATTTCGGGAACAGCGGAGGCGCCGTTTCCTGCTGGGGACGCAGCTGCTCAACCTGGTCAATCCAACATTTTAGGCTTCACTGTTGAGGTAACGCTGCCAGACGGCATCGAGCTTGCCGACCAAGCGGCAGTAAACATCAATGGCCAGTCCTTGGGCACTCTGGCGTTTAATCAACTCCCGTCAGGGTCGTACGAAGTAGACCTTCGTGGCGCTATGGGCGAGAAAGGCAACTTCCAGATCACCGTCCCCGTCAAAGCAACGAAAGATGCTCCCGCGGGTGAGACTTTGACGTTTTCTGGCGCTGCCCAAGCGCTGATTAATCCGGAGTTCTCTTTCGACGCTGTCCCGGGTAAGCGTACTGTTTCGCCTCAGGAAGTTGACGGCAAGTGCACCTGGATTGCCAAGACGGAATACGAACTCCACGCTGGTGAATACGGCGCCTGGCTTACCGAGCTTTTCCTCGGCGTCACCGACCCAGCCAATGTTCAGCTTGGCGACGCCACCATTACCATTTTTGACGCCGACGGCAAGAAGGTCACCGGCAAAGCTGGTGAGTTCGACGCTGAGGGACGGTTGACAGACCCGAGAACGTTGGAGAAGCGCAATGAGCAGTATAAAAACACGACTTGGCAGCAAACTTACGACTGGGGTTTGAACCTCAATCGCGCCGACCTGAACAAAACGCTTGGGCAGGTGTTCCTTCCTAGCGGTAGCCGCGTAGTCATCGAGCAGCCCGTATACGATAACCAGCGTCATTGTTCGATGACGGAGGTGTACCCGTCGGATATTTACAGCAGCTACGTCGGCGGCGTCATCATGAACCCAATCAAGCGTGAGACCGCCAAGACCCAAATCTCAGCGCCGGAAGCCCCGACCTCGCCTGCCGAGACGCCAACGCCCACCGTAACTACGACGGCAACTACGACGGCGACTACCACCGCAACCACCACGGCAACGACGACCGCAACCACCACGGCGACGACCACGGCGACGACGACTGCGACGACGACGGCAACTACCACCGCGACCACGACCGCAGACTGCGATTGCTCTCCAACGACGGTGACTGAGACCGCGACGACGACGGAGAAGGCCCCTGAGCCGACCACCGAAACCGCCACGGTGACCACCAAGGAGATCACCCCGACCACCGTTACGAAGAAGGTCCCTGAGCCGACCACCGAAACAACCACGGTGACCACCAAGGAGACCACCCCGACCACCGTAACGGCCACAGCAACCGAGACCACTACGACGACCACCACAACGACCGAAAAGGCCACGGAGACCGTCACGACCACTGTCACCACGACTCCGGTTGCTCCGGCGGACCCGCAGGATCCCACGCCGACCGTCACCGCAACGTCGACCCCGACCGCGCCTGGCAAGACTGCCGAGCGCTGCTTCGCTAACGCGTTGGCGTCGCCATTGTTCTATTTCGTGCCGGTGGGTGTGCTCGCGGCGGTTGGCGGTGAGCTCGCCCGCCCGTACGCCGGTGCGCTGAATGAGCAGCTCGCACGCATCAATGCGGATATTCAGGCAGCGTTCCAGCAGGATTCGCCAGATCGCGGTCGCAATGGTCGCACTCCGCGTAACGACGACCCCTCCGCCGCCCTCCGCGCCCAATTAGAGGAAGCGAACCGGAGGTTCCAGGAGATTGCTTCTGACCCGAACGTCCAGCGTATCGGCACGGTCGCCGCAGTGATCTTCGGTTTAGCTGCCGCCTCTGCCATCCTTTACGACTGGTGCTCCTCCGAGCCCGGCAAAGCCTTCACCGCCGTAGAGGGAAGCAGTGCCGCGGAGCGCTTCCTGAACCGGAACCGCTAACCCCCTGCCCTGCCCCAACCGAAAACGGGATACTAGTGAACTGAATTGAGCAGCGACTGTGTAGTGCCTCAACCCCCATTACTCCCATCTGCAATTCTGTTCACAAAATCCCGACTCCGCTGGAGGCAACTACTTCAGAAGGCCTCCAGTCTCCGCACCCACTGGGCGAGCGTGCCGTCGATAATCGCGGCATGCAACATAGCGGGGCCAACGATCCACCGCCCGGTGAACTCGCTTGAGTCCACATCGCTTCGGTGGGGAGCACGGTTTGGGGCGGGTGAGCGTAGTCGTCGCCATGCGCCGTAGAATCCGGTTGATCGCAGTGCAGTTGGCGCGATTCGGCCCCATCATCACCTACGGTGGGTCGTGTTGACTCAATTTTGACTAGCGGGCGTCGATGAGTAGCTCGGTTGCGTAGTTCTTTGACCGCAAGCGCCTGGCTTTGGAAACGCCTGCGATTACTGGAGCTTCGGCCATAGGGCGAGAGGTTCGGTTCAAGCGCCTCATTCCAAAGAATTACGCGAGCATTGCGTTCTCCCGCATGAGGCTTGGGGAGAAGATGCATCCACTGACCAAACGTCAGCCCCGCCAACGAGTCATCCTGCGTACGCCACACTCTGCGGACTGAGCCGATAACATGGTGCGTAAACGCCCAGACACCACCACCCCCGATACCCCACAGATTGGATCAACGATGTCTCAGCCAAAAGATGACCTCCCCGTCAACCGCCCCGAAGTGTTTGGTGCTGCAGACTCGACAGGCTCGATCGACCGCGCCACCTGCATCCAGACGATCAACGCCGTTGCTCCGCGGCCAGACAACGCGCGGCCAGGGGTCAAGCGACTGCTGCAGGGCGACGGCGCGAACCTTATCGTCTTCAATTTCTGCCCTGGCCAGACGTTGCCGGCTCACAAGGCGGCCCACCCGATCACCGTGCAGTGCCTCAACGGGTCCCTCGAGTTCGAGTGCGGCGGCGAGCGTTTCCCGCTCAAGCAGGGAGAAGTTGTCCACCTGCGCGCGTATGTGCCACACGCGGTGTACTGCCCGGATAACGCTCTGTCGGCGGGCAACATTTTGCTGCTCAGCATGCTTACGGGCGAACGCCACGGCGAGCAGGACAGCTAAGCCCAAACATAGCCCCTAAAGGTGCACGATCTCCACGTCGTCCCAAACTTCGGCGAGGTACTCGGCGGCAACTAACCGATGGCAGGTGGAGGGGTCTGCTTCGGAGCAAAGCAGCACGGCGTCGTCAAAAAGCGAGCGGTCCAGGGACGAAACCTCCCCAGCGTCGTACTCCTCGCGCAACTGCTTCGAAAACTCATCGAAGCCAACCTCGTCATGCCGATACGCGTGCATCAGATCCGCTGACGGCGCGAGAGCGAGCTCGTGCGTGTACGGCATGTCCAGGATGACCCGCAGGAAGTAGCGCAGGTCGTCCTTCTTGGTAAACCCGGCGAGCTGATTCGTGTTGGAGCGGCGAATATCCACCACGCGCCGCACGCCGGACTCGCGCAGAATGTCGAAGAACTCCTCCGCGCTCTTGTGTGAAAACCCGAGTGTGTAAATTCGCATAATCCTCCTAGATCACGAAGCCTTGCCAGCGGCCACCGCGTCGTACCCCTGTTCGCGCAGCTCCGACGGCGCGTCGATCGAAAGGTCTTCAGGCTTCGGCGCAAGTGCATCAGTCACGCAGCCCACGGTACCGCAGGGACTCTTGCTTATCGACGTCCCACTGTCCAACCAAACGTCTTCCGCTGTGCCCTAATGTCCCTTAAGCACGCATTACTCCCATCTGCAATTCTGTTCACAAATTCCCGACTCTGCTCGTGACGCCTATCCCTTCCCCTATCCTGTTCCCATGCCTACGATCCGCCGCGCCAGGCCCGACGACGCCGAAGCCCTCGTCGAACTGTCCACCGCCACGTTCACGCAGACCTTCGGCCACCTCTACGACCCCACCGACCTCGCAGCCTTCCTCAACGAGGCCTACGACCTGCAGAAACACAAAACTCTCCTCGCCGACCCCGACCACGCCACCTGGGTCGTCGAGGGCAACGGCGCCCTCGTGGGCTACGCCCTCGCTGGGCCCTGCAGCCTCCCCCACCCCGACGTCCTCCCCGAAGACCGCGAACTCAAACGCCTCTACCTCCTTGCCGACCACCAACAGTCCGGCCTTGGCTCCACCCTCATCGAGCTCGTCCTCGACTGGATTGGTCCGCGTACCGCGTGGCTTGGGGTCTGGTCGCAAAACTTTGGGGCGCAGCGTTTCTATCACCGCTACGGCTTCTCCAAGGCTGGCGAGTACTTCTTCAAGGTCGGCAATCACCGCGACCACGAGTTCATCTACCGGCGCCCCGCCCTCTAACCTCTTCCGTTCAATCTCGAACGATTTTGGCGTCGTTATCCGACGGGCATTCCCAATTTTCGGGCACGGGCATTTGGAACTCATTCACGAGTATCTCGTATGCCGTTTGAGGACAGTCGCGTATAACGGCTGCTGTTTGGATCTTTCGCCATTTCAAGCGTGACTTATTTAGGTGCGCTTTCCATCTGCCTAGATAGGTATCGAGGTTGAACTCCTGGCGGAGGCTCTCTAAGACATCTTCCAATGACGGGCGGAAACGGTGCCCACCAGTAGGGAAATGGATTTTTGAGAGTCGAGGGAATTCCGAAGTAAATTTCTTTATCTTCTGATCGTTCGTTGAATCCAACTTCTTTGTTAGGCCTAGAAGGTGGGCTACTTCGTCCCGATGCGCGTGAACGTGGAAGTGCGAACTCGGTCTGTTGCTTTTGTTGCGGTCGTACTCAACTCTGAAAAGCGGTTCGTCGTTTGATTTTGCTTGAGCGTGAACAGCGAAGCTGGAGTTCTCCACGGCCAAGAAACTGTGAGTTGAATCCCAGGTGCATTTAAACGTCGGACGCAATCCGAGTATTACGTGCCCGTTCCAAGATAGAGGAATGATGCCTACACGGTCCTCTATCTGCTTTAGGCGGATCGAAATGCTGCCGTTCTCAACTATTTTGCTACTAAACTCAAAATGCTGTCCGGTGAAGGCTTCCACCGTAGCGGCGAGGTCTGCGCTGAACTCGGCGACCAGGGCCTGTAATTGCTCAGCGTTTTTAGTCATCGCCAAGGAGCCAGCGCAGTTCCGAAACACGCTCCCACACGGCGAATTCACGGGGTGTGAGATTGTAGTTGTCCGCACGCTCTTCAAACTCTTCGAACGAGTCCCCAGAAAGGGATTCGATCGACTTTTTGAGTTCAGCAAGCTCATGACGTGCAGCTTCTTTCGACAGATTTTCAACGAGCGGGGCGGTCATGATCGCTCCTTTCGAGTAGGGCAAGTGAAAATTGAAAATGAACTATATGCCTTTATCTTAACTTTGCAAAGGACAAACGGATCCTGCCACCCCCAAACGATATGGAACAAACGTGCGATATGTTTCTGGATTTTCCTCGTGAATGCGATGCTGACCAAACTCCGTGAAACCGGCACGATCGTGCCGAAACTGCCTCTTACGCACCACTATTCCGCACAATATACTTCAAAACGGCACGATCGTGCCGAAACTCCAAAAGGCCGAAACCCCTCCAGAATCACAACACTGAAAGGCCCCCATGTCCCCCACGCCCCGCAGTCTCGGCGAGCAGGCTCGCGAGCAACGCCGTGCCATGCGCCTGACGCAGGCGGACGTGGCCGACCTGTCGATGGTGTCGGAACGGTTCATTCGAGAGTTTGAGCAGGGAAAACGTTCTGTCCGGCTGGATAAGGTTGAGGCCGTGCTGGCTGTGCTTGGCTTGGATGTGGTGGCGGTACAGCACGTTCCGGAGGCACTCCGATAGCGAGGCGCAATTCTGTTCACAAAATCGCTAAGGACAGTTTTCGACACCTTCCGCCCAAGCCTCCGCGCAGCTGGCCGTCGATAAGTTAGCTCAATTTCATTCATCGGCTAAGGTGTGTGGGGTCACATTATTGTCGAGCGAGAGAGGATTTCATGAGCGAGCGCGCCACGGACCCCGTACCTTTCAGCAGCGAGCACCAGGAGGTTGCCGCTGACGAGTTCGAGCTGGAGAACCTCACCCCGGCGGACAAGCGCGAGATCCGCCGCACGCGGCGAGCCCCGTCTCCGGACGGTAGTACCTGGTCGTGGGCGATTACGCTGTTCGGTACCGCGGTCGGCGCCGGAATCCTCTTCCTTCCTATCGACGCCGGCTCCTTCGGCTTCTGGCCCCTCCTCCTTGCGACGATCCTGGTTGGACCAATGGTGTTTTTCTCGCACCGGATGTATTCGAGGATTGTGTCGGCGTCGCCGGTGAAGGGCCTGGACGTGCTGCAGGTCATCACGTCTCTGGCCGGCCGGAAGCGCGGCCTGGCAACGGCGCTGATGTACTGGCTGGCGATCTACCCGATTGTGCTGATTTACGGCGTTTCGGTGACGAACACCATGGACAGTTTCATTGTGAACCAGATGGGTGGCTCGCACGTGGACCGTTGGCTGCTGGCCACGATTTGCGTCGGCGTGATGACGGGCGCGTACGCCCTCGGTAAGAAGGCGACGCTGTGGTTCGCGAATCTGCTGGTGTACCCGCTGATCGTGGCGCTCGCTGCCGTCTCTCTGTACCTGATTCCGTACTGGGATCTGGAGAGCTTCATGGCGTACAAGTCGGATGTGCCGCTGTGGAAGGCGATGCTGTTTGTGCTGCCTGTGCTGGTGTTTTCCTTTTCGCATATGGCGGCGGTGTCGCAGTCGGCGTTGGATGTGCAGAAGTCGCATGACGGTGATGTTGCCGGTACGGAGAAAGAGGTGTCGAAAATTGAGTTGATCACTTGTACGCTCCTGGTCAGCTTCACGATGTTCTTCGTCTGGTCCTGCACGCTCGCCCTCGGCGCGGATGGCATGGCCGCCGTGCGCGAGGAGAACATTCCGGTCCTCTCCTACTTCGCCAACACGACGAATGCTCCGTTCATGGCGGTGGTGACTCCGGTGGTCGCGCTGTGTGCGATTGCGTCGTCGTACTTTGGGCACATGCTTGGCACGGAGGAGGGCACGCAGTACCTGTTACGCGCGGTCGCGCCGAAGGCGACGGAGCGGTGGAATCCGCGTGTGGTCCGCGCGGGCATCTACATCTTCGTTTTCGTATCGACGGTCGCGGTCGCCATCTTCAACCCGTCAATCCTTGATTTGATCTCGGTCGTCGGCGGAATCTTCATTACCTTGCTGGTCTACATCGTGCCGATGCTCCTCTTCCGCCATGCGACGGCCTTCCGTCATTACGCCAACCAGCCGGAGGCGATCTTCGTGTTCGGTCTGGGCATCGTGATTATTTGTGTCACGGTCTGGCAAATGGTGGCGTAGTACGGCGGGTTGCACGTTTATGGTGTGGATGTTACAGTTATAAGTGTAAACCCTCTGGAGGTGAAGCGCTGTGACAACGAAAACTAATCCGGCAATTGAGGTCACTCAAGCTGTCGAGCAGCAGGCCAGCCAGGTCGTGGCTAACCCCGAAACGTTTCATGATGCCGTGCGCGGTACGTTTCCACCCGCGTTAGCCTCTTTTATCGAGTCCATCTTGGCCAGGGTCGCGCGCGGAGAGAGCGTCGCGCTTTCCCGCCCCTCCGAGATACTCACCACCACTGAGGCCGCTGAGTATCTCGGGATCTCTCGGCCGACTCTGATGAAACGGATTCGAGAAGGCGAAATCGATTACTTCAAAGTCGGGTCGCACACGCGGCTTCATAGGGAAGACGTCGTCGCATACTTGCAGCGGTGCCGTGCGCGCGCACGGCACGAGTTCGATGCGATTCGAGAGCTCGATAATGAGATCGAAGGCCTGTGAGTATTCCAGTCCTTTTTGACGCTAACATCTGGTACTCGCGCACTCTCACCGACTGGTGCTTCCTTCTCTTCCTGGGCTCTGATAAAGATGTCGAGCCACCATTCTTTCCAGTGTGGACCGAGGATATTATCGCCGAAGCTCAGTATCATTTGCGCAGAAATAACCCACACGCTCCCGAGGGTGCTATTTCAAAACGCTCCAAGCGAATTCGCGGTGCGTTGGCGGAATGGGAAATCTCCGGTTTTGTTGTTGGTAATTATGGGTACGCGGACATTCATGATCATCACGTTCTCAGCGCTGCCGTGGCTGGCAACGTCCAGTACGTCGTCACCAGCGACAGGGGACTCGTTGACTATGTCGACTCACAGCAGTTTCTGTTTGACGTGCTGACTCCGGATGATTTCTTTTGCCACATTTTTGAGGCGTTCCCAGGGCTTTGTAAGAGGGTAGCGCAGGAAAACGAGGCTTATTGGGAGAAGGTAAAGGGCGTCAAAGCGGCGGACCGGTCGACTACCGTCGTAATGCTAGAGCGCTCGGGCTGCCCGAATTTCGCAACGGTTATTGATTCGGTTTTAAGATAGTGGGCACGGTCGGTGCCGTGCAGCAAATTCCATTGTGGACTGTTTGCGACCTGGACGTTTCAGAATCGCTCCTCCACCCCGGTAGGTAAAACCCCAGGTAATTCTTTTTAGGACCATTTTAAGGCTCTGAAAGATATCGGAAAGATATCACGCGCCGAGAAGTGGCAATTCTGGCCGTTCGTGCAGGTCAGAGAATTGTTTCGATATCTTTCTATCTCTTTCTACGCCCGAATCCAACGGGTGCCGCGGCCGCGCGGAGGACCATCCGGGTCGATCTTCGCGCGCCCGAGGCTGCGTAAGTGTCGAAGGATCCGGCCTGCTTCGGCGACGCTGACACCGGTCTGGTCGGCGATGTCGGCGGATTGGAGTGCGGCACCGTCGTGGAGTTTGGCCTCGATCCATTCCTGGACGCTCACGGTGGCGAGGTCGCCGGGTTGTCCCAGGTTGAGGAGTTTCCGGGCTTCGCTGCTGAGGGTCCACTCGTCGGCGTCGGTGACGGGGTCGAGAAGGCTGCGGGCGACGAGGTCGTCCATAAGCTCATGTACCTCGAGGGTAGTGAGCTGGGTTTTCTGTGCAGCCGTTGTTGCTGTAATGAGCGGCGCGGAGTTGAGGTGCCAGAGCACAATCAGCGCCGCAACACTATCGACGACCTCCTCGCCGAAACGCTCCGAAAGCTTCCGCAAGCCCTTGATGAAGTTGGTATCTGGCTGCTGCGCTGCTAGCACCACCTGCACATTTGCCTCGGTTGCGGTTACCTCCGGGGCGCTGCGGCCGGTGCGGATCATGGTGGCCCACATGCGGTCGAAACCGCGCGAGCTTTCCTCCGCGAGGCCGAGCGTGCGCATCGCTGCCATGAGCCGGTTGTTTCGTGGGACTGAGGGCGTCGATAATAATGTGTCAACTGTTACTCCTGGTGGGAGAGGTCCCGGGGAAGTGATCTTGAGCGTGCGGTTCGTTTGCTCGACCACGACTGGGCCGGGCAGGCGCCAGTCGCGGTGAATGAATGCGTTCGAGACGGCCTCGTCGACTGCCTGCGACGGGAACCTACTGATGGCGACTTCCTCACCGTCATCGAATTGCACCCTCTCAATTTCGCGGTCACCATTTTCCGCAATCAGTCGTCGCAGGCGTGGCAACGCGAGCAGCAGAGGGTCTGAAATGAGCGTGGCCTGCGGTTCTTGCCCTGGGATGCTGCGCCACAGGTGGCGGACCACCACGTCTGTCGGGTTTGGTTGGGCGAGGAGGATTTCGGCGGCGCGCTTGAGTTGGCCGTCGTCACGCATGAGTCCGAGTTCTCGAAGCAGGCCAGTGGTGGTCTGAGGGATTGCCGCGTCCGAGCCCCGCGAGCGGCGATGCTCCCGCAGCATCCGCCGAGCCTCCTCGATGACGGGAAGTTGCAGGTCATCGACAGTGATATCGGCTGGGTCGTTCGAATAGTCAGGGTCTCGCCGCGCGGCATCGATCGCCCGGCGTAGCTCCTCTGTCATCGGCTGGCACGAGAACTGCGAGTCCGCCGTCCGCCTTTTCGCCGCACCATCACCCCGCGTGTACAGTGCACGAGCCTCCGGCACGTGAATCACTACAAGCCGAGCACCCCACGCATGCACCGCTGTCACCTGCACATTCATGTTCGGCTTCGTGCCATTGAAGATCCGCCGGGCAATGTCCTCCTCGCCCAGCTCAGTGCCAGTGAATGCGCCCGCGCCAGGAGTCCGGTCCGCAACGCCGACAACAATGTGTCCCGTCGCCGCCTCGCTGTTGGCCATACAAATAGCCTCATTCAACAGCTTCTCGACGAGCTTCGCCCTCGCACCGTTCCCCTCACGAGCAGTGGGATCCTCCTTGAACTCCAAAATCAACGACTCTTGCGAGTCCGCCGTTGCCCCATCATGAATCGCCTCCAGCGCTAAACGAACATACGAGGGGAGCGCGTCCCAAGCTGATTCCGTGACCATGTGGCAGATTGTACATTCCCCAGGTAATTCTTTTCGGAGCCAATTTTGGGAGTTGAAAGATATCGGAAAGGTATCGGGTGCTGGGAAAGTGTAGTTCTGAACGTTCGTGCAGGTCAACGAATTGTTTCTATATCTTTCTATCTCTTTCTATATCTTTCGGTGTGAGGGCGCCGGGTGCACCAAATTCCATCTCGCACAATCAGCGACCTGGCCTTTTATCCTCCAGCCCCGCCAAAAACCCGGGTTCTGGTGCACAGCAAACTGCCAGAAACACTATCGCCAGCGGAGCCAGTGCCAAAGGACGCACCCGAAAATTTACGACCTGGGAAAACACACGTTTCTAAAACCGAAATTGCGTCCTTTGGCACTCGCTCCCTGTGACCAAGCCACCAGCAAGCCACCAGCAAGCCACCAACCTGCCACCAACCCGTCGTGCGCATTCCCTCACAACCGATGTGCGAGTAAAGTAGGCCCGTAATTTATGGGCAAACAGCCCAGAAGCCACGAGCCCAAAGGGCCACGAGGAAAGGGAGGCGCATTATGCGTGTTGGCATTGTCGGCTATGGAAACTTGGGCAAGAGCGTGGAGCAGCTGGTGAAGCTGCAGCCGGATATGGAGTTGTCGGCGATCTTCTCGCGCCGCAGCAAGCTGGACACGGACACCCGCGTGTTGCCGGTGGCGGAGTTTGGCCAGTACAAGGACGAAATCGACGTCGCGATTCTGTGCCTGGGTTCGGCGACGGATATTCCGGAGCAGGCGCCGGAGTTCGCGAAGTACGTGCCTACCGTGGACACCTACGATAACCACCGTGACATCCCACGTCACCGCAAGGCGATGGACGAGGTCGCGCGCGAACACAACACGGTGTCCATCGTTTCCACTGGTTGGGACCCGGGCATGTTCTCGTTGAACCGCGCGATGGCGGAGGCAATTCTGCCGAATGCGCAGCAGCACACGTTCTGGGGCCCGGGTTTGTCGCAGGGGCATTCGGATGCGGTGCGCAGGATTGAGGGCGTCGCGAAGGGTGTGCAGTACACGATTCCTGCGCCGGATGCGTTGGATCGCGCGCGCCGCGGCGAGACCGAGGGTCTCGACGGCAAGTCCGCCCACAAGCGCGTCGTTTACATCGTGCCGGAGGATGGCGCCGACACCGCCGCCATCGAGCACACCATCCGCACGATGCCGGACTACTTCGTCGGCTACGAGGTCGAGGTCAACTTTATTGACGACGCCACCTTCGTCCGCGAGCATTCCGGCATGCCGCACGGCGGTCACGTGATCACCACTGGTGGCGTCGGCGAGAACCACCAGCTTGTCGAGTACACCCTGGAACTCTCCAGCAACCCCGACTTCACCGGCGCCGTCGCCGTCGCGTACGCGCGTGCGGCTGCCCGCCTCGCGGAGGACGGGAAGTCCGGCGCCTACACGGTGTTGGAGGTTCCGCCGTACTTGCTGTCCCCGGTCGCCCTCGATGACCTGATCGCCCGCGACGTCTAACCCACGGGTAGAGGGTGCCGCAAAAGGCCCTTAGAGATTTTGTGAACAGATTTGCATATGCAGATCTGTTCACATTTTTCTGACTCTTCTGGCTACACTTCCTGGAAATAGCATTTTCAGGAGGCCCCTGTGAAGAAGTTCATTGCCCTGTTTGTGGCGTTCGTGCTCGCAATCTTGGCAGCGCCGAGTGCTTCGGCGATCTCCGTGCGTGGCGACGCCGCTTCGCCCCGATCCGCAGTTGCTGTGGTGCATGCGGGTGGGGCAGTGGAGGCGTCGAGAAATGGGTGGGAGGCGCGGCCGGCGCTGAGCCTGAGCAAGCTCTACCTGGGCTATTGGGTGCTGTACCATGGGGCGCCGCAGCATCGCGCGCTGGTGGGGGAGATGGTGCGCACCTCGAACGATGGCATCGCGAGCGTGCTCGATGCTGCGTACCCGCAGGCGATTGACGCGATCGCGCGCGACTTCAAATTGAGCGCTACTCAACGGCGCGGGAACTGGGGAGTGGCGAGTACGTCGGCGGTGGACGTCGCGAGGTTTGTGCAGGCCATCCGGCATGATCCGGTGGCCGCGCCGCTGCTGCGCGGCATGGCGAATGCTGCGCCCGTCGCTGTGGATGGTTTCCCGCAGAACTACGGCACGTCGAGGCTGCCCGGCGTCCAGGGCACGAAGTTCGGCTGGGCCGATGACCGCCGTAGCTCCACTGCGACCGTCAGCTACGGCAACGGCTTCACAGTCGCGGTGCTCACCTACGGTGATGCGCGTGCGAACACGGTTGATGCGCAGCGCGGCGTCGATACGTCGGTGCTCCCGGGGCCGAGCGGTGGCCGCCGAGTCGTGGACCTGCTGCCACCGCAGACCCCGCCCGAGATCAAGGGCGTGATCCCGAAGCACTGGGAGGTCCCGGCTGGCTCGTCGGTGCCGTGGTAAATCATGGCCCTGACCAGCAATTACGAGAATAAAGGTGCCTAATCTACCAAGGTTTTTCAGATTCCGAGAAACCTTAGGAGATTAGGTACTCACATTCGGCTCGTGCTGCTCGGGGCCGTGATGGTGTTACGGCAGCATTGCAGCGATGTTGGCTGGCAGCATCGGCTTGAGTGCCGGCAACGCGACCGTGCCGAGGAGAGCAACGATGCTCACGGCCAGCGGAGTCCAGAACGCCGCTGCACGCTCAGAGGGAGTCATCTTCGATGACTGGGTGATGACTGCGTCCGATTTGTAGTCCTTCTTTGCAGCGCAAGCCTCCAGGGCGCGCACGTATTCTGCCAGTCCGACGCTGTATTCATTTATGGCTGCCTCGTTGCCACTCAAAACTCCGGCGAAAAACTTGGCGCGGAGCTCTCTGGGACTTGTGGATTGGCCGTTGTCGGTTTTGGATGCGTCTTCGGCAAATATCGGGATCTGTGCAGCTGCTTGATCTGGCGTGTATGGGGCTGGGGAGCCTGGTACACCCTTGATCAGACAGGTGCCACCGACCATTGTATTCGTTACGGGGAATACAAACCCTTGGTTAGTTATTTGGGCGCCCGCTGTCGGCGCGAGCGCTCCGACGGTGATGGTTGCGGCGAGGGCCGCGGCTGCAATCTTCTTCACAGTGAAAACTCCTTTGAGTGACAGGGGAAAATCAGGTTCTTGTATATTCAAGCCCCCCCCCC
>NZ_KV789250.1:0-11674 GCF_001807505.1 Corynebacterium sp. HMSC08D02
CGGGGCAGGTGATTATAGAATCACCTGCCCCGCCCTGGTTAGTCCCCCAACGACTCACCAAGTGCTGCTTTGAATATTCTTATGAATCCTCGGCAACAGAGTATGGACCATGCGACAACAACAATAGCGAGCGTACTCACCATGCGGAAAGAGATCCTCAATGAAAGGTCGCATAGCCGCTTCCATTGTGCATTAGATGCCACCGATCTGCAATCAATGTTGTGCTAAGCCGGTGTCACTTCCGTTGCTGAATGCGACCGCACCAATCAGACGAGGAGCTTGCTGATCGCTGTCATGCGCATCGGTCCCTTTGCTACAACTGTGACCAACCGAGCGAAGCGAGGGCGGTAGCCCAACTGAGCGAAGCGAAGGCGGGAGTAACACAGGGTATGCCCCAGAGTTACAGTCGTGGACACCAGTGTGTGGCTGTAAAATAAAGTCCATTCAACCATTTCGTTACACAAGTAACGCAATGTTAAGACCCTAGCTTTACAACTCTGGAGATTTCTTTGGGATCGCAAACGGATTCACACGGACAGCGAGTAGGCTACGTGCGCGTATCGACTCTTGAGCAAACGAATCTGCGACAGGAAGAACTGATGAACGCATCAGGTGGCGTGGATCGCGTTTTTTCTGATAAAGCTTCCGCCCGAAGCCAAGCGGGACGTCAAGGACTGGCCGAGTGCATCGCATACGTCCGCGACGGGGATGAGCTCGTCGTTTCGTCAATCGATCGTCTTGCACGATCCCTTGCAGACCTACGCGAGGTCATCGACACCGTTACAGACAAAGGGGTTACCGTGACGTTTCTCCATGAGGGCCTGTCGTTCTCGAAAGACACTGCGGACCCACGTGCTGATCTTATGCTAGGAATTTTGGGCAGTTTTGCGGAATTTGAACGAGCGCTAATCCGAGAACGTCAAGCCGAGGGCATCGCAATAGCAAAGCGAGCTGGAAAGTATAAGGGTAGAAAGCGCGCGTTGTCACCCAGTCAGGTACAGGAACTACGCCAGCGCGTCAGTACAGGAGAGTCGAAAGCGGCCCTCGCACGCGAATTTGGTGTAAGCCGTCCTACCCTTTACCGAGCACTTGGCTCATAGCCTTACTGAAAGGCGAAAACCTCAAGCAGTCGCGTTTGTCGGGGGAACCAGCCCGCTAATGGGGGACAAGCGGGGGCCCGCGATAGCTCGAGGTTTTCTGGCGCATGAAGGAACTCCCCCATACGTTGAGGGCCATTGTACGTGATTCGCCCTACCAACGTGTGGGTTTTTGGGGTTTTTGCGATATGGGCGCACCAATTTCCATAGGCGGCAATTCCGGCGACGTCATTACCTCCCGGCTGCTTGGCGTTTTGCCTGGTGGTAGGGGTTTATGTAGTTAAAATATAGTCACGAACACACCCTCTTGATATGTCGTAAAATACGACATATACTGAGTGTAGTCGGCAAGGAAAACACCTCCTGGAAGAGGCCGCAAACACCGGAAAGAGAGTCCGAAAGATGTTCCTTATTGCAACTATCACCGACAAGACCCATGCCCCGCGCATTCGTCGCCAGCTCAAGAAGCAGGGGTTCAGCTACGTCGCCGTGCGGCGCGAGTGGGTGAAGAATTGCATGACCATTCGGGGTGCTCGCCTCGACCTGCCTAGTGCGCGCACCATCGACGGCGCAGAGATTGCGCTGCGCTCGGTAGATGAGATGCACACAATCATTGAAAACCGCGTAAAGGAGCGAATCAAATGACACCTGCAGAATTTAGGATTAAGCGCCGAGCGCTCGGCCTGACGACGCACGACGTCGCCGTCGCCTGTGATGTCGCGGAGCGTACCGCGCAGCGCTGGGAAACTACCCACCAACCCCCTGTGGACGCGTGCGTGTGGCTAGAGGGGAAGTGGACTGCTGCGGCGTCGGCGATTGACGAGGCGATTCAGCTTGCCGAGGAGCTTGAGCCGGAGCCTGCGAGACTTATCGCTTATCGACGTGACGGGGATGCGCAGGCGCGCCAAGGGATGTCAGCGCGAGAGCATGCTGCGCTGCTAGGGCATATTTCGATGTTGTTGACGATGGGCGATTTTGATTTTGAGGTAGTTGACCAGCCGGAATAGTGACGGAGCGGCCGGCGCCACCCCCGTTAGCTACCCCCGGCAAACATACGCCTTGCGTAATAGTACGCAGTGCGTCATAATGGAGGTGTCAGAAAGAGATCCCAAACAAGGAGAGACCCGATGCAGGACCTCACCATCACCCTCAGCCGCGAAGAAGTCACCAACCTCGCAATCCAAATCCTCGAAGCCTACGCCGACTACCAGCGCGAAAGCACCATCCACAAGACTCGCATGACCGACAAGGACTACATCTTCTGGGAAGGCGTCACGAACATGTACGAGGCGAACTTCCATGGCCAGCTCGAAGCAATCCGCACCATCCACCCAAAGCTCGCAGAGTGCATCGGATTGAGCACCGGAATCATCCGCCACGACCTCACGGAAGCGATCGGGAAGCACTTCGACAAAAAGCCACTTCGCCGCCCACGCAAGACCGTCATCCGCCAGCTTGAAGAGGAAGGCCGCCTCGGAGAAGCACAGAGCTTCGCCTACTCGATCCGCACCGACCTTGCTCGCAGCGCAGCTGACTACGCAATCAAAAGCTTCTACGGAGATATTGACGACGCAATCAAAAAATTCTACGGAGATAACTAATGCAGACCATCAATCCAGACACCATTGAGAAAATCGGACGCCTCATCGCCCAGACCGCGAGCGCCCTCGCGGCCGTCCAGGCCTCCAAAAACAGCGGCAATACCGTCGCCACCACAACCTTGCAGGGAGACCTGCAAGCCACCCGAGACGACTATGAGCTGGCTATCTCGCAGCTCGACGACATGCAGCGCCAGTGGGTGCAGACCATCTTCGCCGATGCACTCAAGCTCGCCGAGCAAGGCAAAAGCACAGCTGCCACCCGGGCTGTCTACCTCGCCCAAATCAAGTGGGCCGACGACCAAGCCCGCGAGCTCGAGACCGTCACCGACGACATCAAAGCAGCCCGAAAAGAATGGACCAAGGGAGCACTGTCTTACGAGGTCAGCGCCTATGAAATCGCAAAACTGTGCGGACGAACTCCCTCGACTGTCCAGCGCTGGACATAACATCGCCGCAGGCACTGAGCAAACACACCACCACCGAAAGGAACAAAAAATGATTGAGTTCACCAACAAAGCCCCACACCACGACAACGGTACCAAGTGGGACGCAAAAAACGACGGCAGGAAAGTCGGCACACTCACCGTCAGCAAGTACGAAACCGAATCAGGCAAGCCGTACTTTGCGACCGAGCTGTACAACACGCATGACAACCTCATTTCGCGTGGGGACCGCACAGACAGCATGCCAGACCTGGACGACCTCGCAGTGTGGGCGGGGCACGTCATCAACCTTGAGAGGCACGACGTAATCTCCGCAGACTTGGAGGACCCGGACGGGCATAAGCACCGCATCGTGTGGCGAAAAGTCGAAATCACCGGGTATGACAGCGCGCTGGAAAACGTGGGCGTGCGCTCGTACATCTGGGACAGCCCGAGTGATGCGCCGATTCTGTGGAAGTTCGTCAACGACGAAAAAGGAGGCTGGTACTATGCCCGCCCCACGGTAGAGAGCCCACGGGGTGACATTGCATGGCCGGTGGAGTCCCGCGAGGTCGAGCGGGGTGAAATCTTAGAGCCAGGCGACTTCTATCAGTGGGAGGACTTGGACGCCTGGCTGTACCGCTAAGCAACCACAAAGATCAGGCATAAACACCTCCCCAACGTGGGTAAGGACTGTGTAAGCAAAGAAAAACAAGGAAACAACCATGAACACCTACCAGCAACTCGCAGCAGCCACAGCGCGACGCATCAACAGCTGGGGTCCCGACGCTCCCGGCGTGGCCAAGCCGTTTGCCTCGCACGACAAGTGCGAAACCGTCACCTCCATGGACGATGGAGACACCGGCGTAATCGAACGCAATGACGACGAACGGCTCACCATCACTTTTGACGTGGACGACCGCAACCGTGTGACAGGCTGGCGGTACGCCTGCTACCACGACGAGGACGACCTCACCAGCTCCGATGCCTACCACACCGGCGGTTCCACCGGCAGCGTCGAAGACATTGCCTGGGACATCACCGAGTACGTCACCGACTGGCTAGACGAAAGTTTCCGCCCAACCCGTCACACCGACAATCTGGAACTGAACGCGCTAGCACTCACCTTAGAAGAAGACGACTTTTACTCTGTGAGTGTAGAGCGTGACGAGGACGGCTACAGCTACTTGGTGGTTGCACATGAAAATGACTTTTCGACCCACATTAAGCATGACTACTCGCACGACGGTATCCAGCGCTACCTCAAGTCCTACAAGTGTGAGGTGCTCAACCCGGAGGGCGGCTGGGTCTTCGAAACTTACGACGACTTGGACGAGTTGCGGGCCACATTGAAGCGCCAGGAGGCTATCGACCCGGACGAAGTCAGGCAGGAGTTCGTAAAACAGGTCGACGGCCTATTTGATAACGATGTGTGGAAGCTAGGCGATAGCTGGCTTAGCGATATGGTTGCCCACTGGGGTCCGGTGGACGAGGACGAGAACGAAGACCGTTACCGGGGCAAGGTAAACGCGATGGGAATTCAGGAGGTGTACATTGACCCACTCGGCCAGATTGAGGCCGTCAAGATGCTGGGTATGGGCGACTTCTATGGGGAGGAAACCGACGTGCTGCGCGGTGATGACTTGGCGCGGAAGGCTGCCTCGTGGCTGACGGAGGAAATTGACAGCGAGGGGCTGGACGCCCACGGAATTAACCCCTACCTGTGAGGGCGGGGGCTGTGTAAGCAAAAGAACCCGAAAGGGTCCCTGTCGGCCCGGTTGCGGATTGTTCCACCCCCGCGAATGCGGGGAACCGGGATGTAAAACAGTCCAAACACCATCGTGGCGCGGCACCTCCACCCGTGCAACATCACCCCAATAGGAGAAAACAAAATGATGAACTGGACCCCACTTGACCTACCATTCCTGGTAGAAAAAGCCCGCCTAAAATACCAAGACCTCATCGAGTTCTGGATGCAACAAACCATCGACGATGCAAAAGGCCTCGCCAATCGCATGGGACGCTCCGCCTTTACGCTGGCCAACGCCCAACTCTCATGGATAGACAGTGACCTATGCGACATGCTTTCGTCCGTCTCCCAAGATGTACCCGAATGGTCACCAGCCGCATGTATCCCTGGCCCGGTAGGTTTCGCAGGTTTCGAAACACCTTTTTTCAACGTCCCCTACGAATCATCCCTGGACAATTCCATCTTTGAACTGCCAGTCCGTGGCCTGTCATGGACACAGTTTGACGACGGGTTGGATATTTCATGTTGGGTTGCAGCAAGCGACATCCCCATTGAGCATCGTTCCCCACTGCGGACCGATTTAGTACTGGAATGCTCAACGACTCTCAAAGTCGGGATTAACGACGTACTGGATGGTGCGCAACGAATTGAAGTAGCTGAAACAACCGGCGGGCCACGCGGGCCCTACAAAAAAGCCGGTATGGTTTCGGCTGCTGTAGCGGGGGCACTGTTCCTATTGATGACACAGCCCCGTGTTGTTGCAGAGTCCGATACGCAGCCTGTACGAGTACGCAAACAAGGCATCGGCCCCCGTGGGGAGACAACCCGTGTGCCTGTTCGAGTATCAGTGAAATCGCTAGTGGTACGTGATTCATCCGGCGGAGGCGGTGGTGGTCGTCGAGGTAAAGCAACTTCGCGGTGGTGGGTGCGTGGGCATTGGAGGCAACAGCCTTGGGGTAAGGGGAGCAAACTTCGCAAGCCTGTATGGATTGCGCCTCATACGGCGGGAGCCGTGGGGGTTGAAGTTGATGAGCGTCCGTCGGTGCAGGTGTTTAGGGACCATGATTAGGGGGTTAGGGCATGAAAATACCCCCACCTACTTGTGAGGTGAGGGGCATCTTTTCCATGTAAGCAAAGAACCGAAAGTTCCTTGATCGGCTCGGCAACTGGGGATATTCACATCCTCTAGGTGCCTATTCGTTAGCGAGATCGGAACCGTCATCCTTATACGGAGCAAGATGGTTGCTTTCGGCGTTGTAGCTTTTTGCTTCCGGTCCAGCTGTGGCCGTTTTCCCAAACTGAATATGAGAAGTTGCAATCCCTAAACGCTGAGCCAGTCCAGTAGCGGGCTGTTTCGTTTCGGCAGGTTTCTCAATCTGATGGGGCAACGACTCACCGATCGCCGAAGATCGGATCGCGAGTACTTTTCGCTCGTACTCTTGCTGCGTAATCACACCGTTGGTAAACAGATGTTTATTTTCACGCAACTGTGCCTTAGCAATCACCTCATTGCGATCAAGCGTGTCATGCACTGCGATCGCGTACCCCTTGGTAGGGGAGAACTCCTGGGTCCAACCAGGCTTCCGGCCCTTGACTCGCATGCGTTCTTCGCGCTCAGCGCGTAACGCTATCGCTTCCGGACTCTGAGACTGATTTTCGAGATCAACCTGCAACGCATCAAAAGCAGACTTGCTTTCTACCAGCTCCTCCTCATGCACAAACGTGGTGCGATGGGCTTCCTTTTCCAACCGCTCCAGCCGATCGCGTTCTTTTGCAAGCGTCGCGGCAGCTTTCTGATTTGCCCGTGGGATGTCTTTCACGGTGTTTTCAAGCTGCGTAAGGATGCCGTATGCCTTTGACGACGCAGAATCGGGATTGTGGCTCAAAGCGTCACCAATTCCGGCCCTGCTCAAACGCGTAGAACGCAGCCCCACCGTGTCTGTCACAGTGATTTCAATTTCGCCGTATAGATAGCGTGCCTGGAGATCGACCCCGCCGAGCGTGATCAAAGGTTGTGGCTGTTGCAGCTTATTGTTGGCGATCGACGCACACAAGGAAACAATGTGGTTAGCTGCGTCAGCACGGTTCTCAAAGGTCTTCCCTCGAAACTCACGATGCCGGTGCTCGGCATCCGCGTCTCCGAATTTTTGGGCACGCTCCACTAACGGCTCCAGGCTGTCAAGCGTCTTGCCAAGCGATGTGATCTGCTGCTGCGACATCTTGATCGCGTATTCACGTGAACTGCGGGTCGCTTGCCATTCACGTTTCATCTGCGTGAGCTCGTTGATGCGCTTGTCGAGCTGGAACAGCTCAACGTAGCGATGATCGCCAGTTGCGATTGCTTTATTCATTGCTGCTGCATCCGCAGATGATTCATCAAGGGAATCCATTTGCCGCAGCGTTCGGTCTGCGGCGTAAAACTGATTGATGAATTTCTGTTTGCGGTACAGGGTTTGCCACATCACCGCATCAAACGTGCCAGCTGCAACGTAATTGAAAATGTCGATGTCGCTGTTCTGATTCCCTTGCCGGATAATGCGGCCTTCGCGCTGCTCAAGGTCGGCTGGTCTCCATGGAATATCAAGGTGGTGGAGCGCTACTGCGCGAGTTTGAATGTTCGCGCCAGTGCCCATCTTGGCAGTGGAGCCGATAATGACGTCAACGTCGCCTGCGTTGCAGCGACGATAGAGCTGGTCTTCTTTGCCTTTCCAATCGTGAATGAATTGCACACGATCGGGGTTCATACCTTGTTCAGCTAGTGCGGTGCGAATATCGGCGTAGATGTTGTGGCTGGCTCCTCCGGGAGTTCCTTGGTCACAGAAAATGATTTGGAGACCACCAGTTTTATCCGAAACAGTACCGTCCGGGTTGGTATACGCCTTGTCTTTCGTTTCGTTCCAGACTTTGAGGACTTGGCCAGTCAGTTCAGTAATACGGGCTCCTGGGCCTCCTACATCAAGATTTACAAGACGTGGATCAAGCGAGACTTTCTTTCCATCAGAAGCGATGGTCAACGCCATATCAATCTCCGGGCCAGTAACTTGGATCGGACGACCAAGTTCGTCGTGAATCGTGGCGTTGGTCCTAGGCATGCGCCGGTGATCTGGGTCGTTTTCCCAGTCATAGGTGGCACGGTAATCAAAGTCAGCAATAAAGTCCTTGACGTCTTGCTCGACTTCGAACTCCACGACGGTGTTCTTCCCGTCTTTCAGCTTCGGCAGAGCTCGAGTGGCATTTTCCTCGACCGCATCGCGGGTGACGACATCCATGAATTGTGCCGTGGCGTTGGCAAGCTCGCCCACGTTGACGTATTCGCATGTTCGTGTTTTCTGCCGCAAACCAGTACCAGATGCGTTGACCTCTACATCGGTGACCTGCTTTGTAAAGGCAGCAGCGAACCCGAGTACCGATTTCATGTGCAATTCTGCAGCTAGATCGGGGCGTAGATATTTCATCATGACCCAGATTTCAGCCAAGTTATTAGCGATCGGTGTACCGGTTGCAAACGTTGCCACCGGAGGACGAGGGTTGTCCGCAGTAGCCTTGTCTGCGCGAAGCCGTGCGAGCTTCATCTCCATATCCATTGCGCGATGGGACCCTGCACTGTTGAGGTCATCGACTTGGGAGACGCGACCCATGTTCTTGTAGTGGTGAGCTTCGTCGACAAAGACGTAGTCGCATGGGGTTTGCTCAAAGGACAGTGCGTCGTCGGTTCTTGCCTGTGCTTGTTCGACCTTTTTGATCAGCGTCTTGGCTTGGCCTTGGAGGTTTTTCACCGTCACCGAAGATTGATCTGCTCCGTTGGCTCTGGCTTCGTCAACAGCGGCGTTGATTTCTTCGATCTTGTTGGTGAGGTAGTCAATCGTTGCGTCTTTGCCAAGCGGAATGCGCTCAAAAACACTTTGTGGAACAACGACAAGATCCCAGTCCCCAGCGGTGGTTTGTGCCACGAACCGCGCGCGATCCGCTTTGGTGGATACCCCTGCGGCGGACAAAACCTGCGTGTTCGGGTACCACTGGAGTGCTTCGCGGGTGATTTGGCCGGCGATATGGTTTGGAACTACTAACCAGGGTTGTTTCGCGATCCCGAGGCGGCGCAGTTCGGCTGCGCCCATCATCATTGAACCGGTTTTACCTGCACCAACGACGTGGTTGAGGAGGACACCGGGTTCGCTGATAATGCGTTGCACTGCGTTGCGCTGGTACGCATACGGGGTGAAACTCTCGCCGAGCCCCGGCAGTTGCAAGTCCGCGCCGTCGTATTTCGGTGCGACGTAGGCGTTGTAGATCTGATTGTAGGTTTCAAGCACTTCTTGACGGCGCGCAGGATCACTAAGCAACCAGTCATTGAAGTCATCAGCGAGCGATTCAGCCTTGCGCTTGAGGAATGTCGAAGCCTGCGGGTTTTCCTCTCCCGTATTGTGCTGTTCTCGCCACGCAGCCGACCATTTCCCTTTCGGCGCAGTCAGATTCAGCACCGCTTGGAGTGTCTTGAACGCCGGGACTGCTACGCCGTCGTTCCTATTGCAGGCAACACCTTGGTTGTGCGCGTTTGCGGCAGTACCTGCCGCCTGGAAGTTGTAACGGGTGCCATCACTATTATTTGCAGCAATGAGACCGTAGTTATAGTCAGCGTCTCCGCCAAAGTCCCACTCTTTTGTATCAACTTCGACTTCCCATTGATCGCCTGTAAACAGCACGCGCGAGCCAGGTGGGGCTTGGAGACGTTCAATAAGGTAATCCGTGTAGTAGTCGGGATTGATCCACGTTGCACCAGGACGCACGGTAATATCTTCGACCCATTTGGGCTGCACAGCTTCCAGCGCTGCAACGTTGGATTGGAAGGATTCGTCGTCACTGGCACGAAGACGAGCCTCTGCGAGCTTGGTCCGCACGTTGCCAGAAAGATAATCACGAGCAGTAATCAGCGATTCCGGCTCTTGCGGATCACGGAACACAAGCCCCTCGTCAAGAAGCTCACTTGTTACAGACTCACCGCTGCGCCCAGTGAGAGTAGCGATTTCATCAATCACTACAGTGCCACGAAACGCAAGCACCGCGTGAAACGCATCAGGGACGGAATCAGTAGGTTGCGGCTCTCGAGCGATACGTGCCGGGTTCGACACAAAGATCTGTGCTTTCCGCGCTTCACCGGTATCGTCATTGAAAATTTCAAGCGCCAGTACCTGCGCCATTTGAGGATCATTGAGGATCTTGGCGAGATGCGATTGCACACGTGCAGGCTTCGTCGCTAACTCTTGCGCCTCCTGCTCCAGTGCCTGTTGCGTTTCGTCATCTAAAGGATCGTGCGGGTCGAGATTGTGCTCAATGCGGTAGGAAGCTTCGACTTCGACGAGCGCTTCACGAATCGCTTTCGCAGTCGGCTTGCGCTCAACCAGCTCAAACCTGTTCACTGGACCGTACTTTGCGACATAGGAATCGTAGAGCCAGTTCAGTCGCTGGCGCGCAGCTTTTGCCGTGTCGGGATCATCGCTAGAGTCCGCGCGACGCGTTTCGAGCACTGCATCACGCAGATCAATGAGACTGACCCATTCAGCAGACAAGCTCTTGCGTCGTGGTTTGACTTCCTCCCAGCTGTGGCCGTCGTGGTGGTATTCCTCAAACAGCACTGAACCATCTGGCTGGTATTGATACCGCAACGTTCCAGGAATTGGTGTCTCTTCACTGGTCAGCAGGAACGTGTTGTATGCATCGTCCGACTGGTAAGGCGCAGGACTAAAAGTAAGTCCTTGAGAAATTTGGGTGTCGAGCGACGAGCTCAGCGCGGTTTTAAGGCGTGGCCCTAGATCAGAGATGTCACCGTTAACTGTGAGCTGTGGAGCTCCGAAACGGTTCGAGGTAATGGCTTTCTCGCCAAGGAACAAGGACTCATCGCTTGCAAACAATGAGTTCAGGCGAACTGCGGAACCATCGTGGTCAACAATCGAAGATTGCAGCCACTGCAGCGACATTTGTGTTGGTTCGGCATCAGCCTCGCGGCCTCGGAACACGAGAACATCGGTAACGGTGTCCGTGCCTGCAATCGCTCGGAATGTTTGGCGAGGCAAGCGGTATGCGGCAAGCAGATCAGCTTTCTGGATCATTGCTGCGCGTGCTTTATCGGAAGCGCTATCCGAGGTACCAGTGCTTGTGATAAATGCGGCGTAACCGCCTGGCTTGAGGAGGGAGAGGGAATGGTTGATGAAATGGTTGTGTGGCAGGAACCCGTCCGGGTTGGTCGAGTTGGTGCTGATGACTGTGTCGCCGAAAGGAACGTTGCCAACAACCGCGTCAAAAATGGGTTCGTCGCTGTCGTGGTCGGCAAACGAGTCAATGACCACAGTGGTATCTGGGTAGAGCTGTGAGGAAATGAAACCACTGATTGGATCGATCTCCACACCAGTTACGTGGCCCGTATCACCAAGTGCTGAAATGAAATTGCCTGTACCGCTACCGGGTTCGAGGATGCGGCCTCGATCGACACCGGCTTCGACAAGGGATTGCGTAATCGCTTCTGTCACCGCTGGAGCGGTGTAAAACGAGTCTGTCGTCGTCGCGGCGAGCTGAAGGTAGAGCGCTTGGTCGTTAAGTACTTCACGGAGCTCTTCGCGGGCTTCGAAAAATTCAGTATTACCGTCATCAAATACAGTTGCTGCCGCACCCCAACCTGTATAGCCTGCGAGGACACGCTGTTCGTCAGCAGTCGCCCACCTGTCCTCGCGCAGAAGCTGCTGTGCAAGACGGATTGCCTCAATATTGGCTTGAACGCGCGCTCGCGGCGAAGACGCAACCCGTTCCAAGCTT
>NZ_KV789251.1:0-4154 GCF_001807505.1 Corynebacterium sp. HMSC08D02
GTTGTTGTGACTTACCCGGATGGTTCGAAGGACAATGTCGATGTCACTGTCACGGTTGAGAAGCCGACGGACACGGAGCCTTCGGATCCGTCGACCGGTCCTGAGAAGCCAAGCGAGGATACATCTCATGGCAACAACCTGGATTCGTTGCAGCCTGGCTACGACGAGACTCATGTTCAGCCTGGTGCTACGAAGAGTGCTACACCAGCCTTCACCGACAAGGGCGGAAAGAAGGTTACGGACCTCAAGGGCATCAAGGTACAGGACAATCCGGAGGCGAAGGGCTACCCGAAGGCCGAAGGCGCAACTGACTGGAAGTTCACGCCGAAGGATGCGACCGTTACTGGCCAGGCTCCGTCTGTTGAGCAGCTGGTGAAGCAGTTCGACGATCTCTACGGCAAGAAGGGCAACCGTAAGAAGGTTGACTTCAAGAAGTTCGAGGAGGACTTTGGCAAGGTTGCTAAACCGGCTGTGATCTTTGATCTTTCCGACGGCAAGACCACCAAGGAAAATCAGCAGGCACAGTTCGTGCTTGTTGGCCAGGATGGTAAGTCCATTCTGGAGCCGAATGGTGACTTCGATGGTGACGGTGTCACCAACGAAGATGAGGTGAAGAACGGTTGGAATCCGTTCGACAAGTCGGATAACGGCCGTGACACCGGTAAGTGTGTTGCATCCGCTGTTGGCTTCGGTCTGCCGTTGATCGCGTTGCTGCCGCTGGGTCTGGCTTCCCAGATTCAGATTCCGGTTCTCAGTGATGTCGCTGCACAGGTTGATGCTCAGTTGCAGGCTGCGAACACCCGCATCCAGCAGCAGGCTGGCATCTTCAATCCGGAGATGGCGCGTCAGGCTGAGCAGATCAATGCGCAGCTGCGTGCTGTTGGTGGTGACTTGGGTATGGTTGCTGCAGGTATCGTGCTGATTGCTGCTGGCATCTTGGCTGGCACGGTTATCTACGACAACTGCAACCCGAATGGTTCGAAGTCCTCTGTGAAGGATCTGGAGCTGAAGGGTTCTTCCGGTAAGACGACGAAGTTGTCCTCCAAGACGGACAACAACGTATCGACGTCCACTCCGAAAGCGCCTGAAACCGACACGCCACAGGCGTAAGAGGTTCGTAATGTAGCCTCCTCCCCCATGCAGGGGGCTACATTTCGTAAATCTTGCCTAAAGTATTGGTAAGAAAATTACAGCTGGTGCTTGTTGTGTTTACTGCAATAGGCAACAGCTTTTATATTTGCCCGATTGGCTGTAATTGTTTCGACAATTATTAACATTTGTCTTCCAGTTTAATTGAGCTGGTCCTAATGGAACTATGTCAATTAGTTTCATTTAAAGTGACTGAATTGTATCAATAGAAAAAATCGTAGATACCGAACTGCACTAATCTGACATTTGTAACCATTTCTGGTGACGGATTAGAAAAGCGCTGTGGAGGTCCTGCATTTTCTATCGGTTGATACAATTTATAGCGAGTGACTAATCGTTGACCTTTGTCTACGTTCACCACCTGCAGTTTTGTGGTTCTACGAGACCTTGGCTGACAGGTAGGTAGTCACATTGATTAGACCATATGGAAGGAATGTTTATGCGAGGCCAATTTAAGGCACGTCGTGGCACGTCGATTGCTGCGGCCGCATTGTCGTTTGCTCTGGTAGCTCCGCTGGCGCAGCCGGTTGCGTTCGCTCAGGACGCACCAGTTGTAGCGGCTGGTGCTGAGGCGCCTGCAGAGGCAAAGGGTAAGAACCAGCTAGTACCAAACGCGATCTACACCAAGGGTGGATGGCGTGATTACTACGGCTACCACGGCTACGCCTACATCAACAAGAACGGTCGTCCGGACAAACGGGACGACCGTGACGAGCCTTTGAAGGGCAATGTCATCTACCTGCAGTATGTGAACGGGAAGGGCGAGGTTTCCCCGACGTTCTACACGCTGACGGACTCTGAGGGTCGCTTCTCCTTCGACCTATCTGAGAAGGTCACCAACGAATACGATGCGCCGGCGTTCAACCTGGCTGGTGACAGCAATTTCAAGGTTCGTGTCTGGGGCGAGAACCCAGATAAGGACAAGTACTCCGTCGTCATGTCTGGTGATATGCAGTCCGGCCGCTACTCCACGCGCCTTGGTCGCACCCAGGAATCCTGGAACTTTACGGCTGGTCCGTCCGGTTCCCGTATTACTGCTGGGCGTTTCGTGCTTGAGGAGAAGCCAGCACAGGTTGATTGGCTGGCGAAGCCGGAAGATCAGTGGACCCGCGCACTTGATGGCCAGACTGGCGAGCCGACGGTGGATGGTCAGTTCGCGGACTATGGTGCGTTTGGCGCTATTAAGAGCCTTGCTGCGCCGAACCAGTCGATGGTGTGGTGGGAGTCCGGTGAGGATGCTGGTTCGCTGCCGGGCTACTACAAGTACCAGCCTGGCCAGGGGGATCGCGCTGCTGGTGGTGTAGAGATCGTTGCCTCGTACCTTAATGATGAGGTCGCGCGCCAGATTGACGCGTGGAAGGATGCGAACAAGGGGTACACGCCTGAGCAGGAGCGCGAGAACCAGGAGCGCATCATCAAGGCGTACCAGGCTGAGCACGGTGTAGGCTCCCACATTGCTGAGACGGTAGTGGTGCCGTCGAAGGCTGACGGTACGATTTACCTGCCGTTTAAGGGTACGTATGGGCGTTCGCGCACGCAGGAGAACTTCACTGCGCAAATCTCGAATAAGCTTGCCAAGGGTGATTTCGGTACCGTTGCGAAGGACTTCAACCCTGATAATGGTGCGGATCGCTATGAGGCGTTTATTACGGGTAATGTGAATGCTGCGAAGGCTCGTCACATCAACACTGATTACATGTACATCTATCCTCGTATTGAGGGTCGTGATGTGAAGAACTCGGCGTTCCCGATGAACATGTTCCAAAACTACGGGGATCAGGGGACGGTGCTTGCGGGTGCGAACATGAACGGTCTGCAGTTCCCGTTGATGTCTGCACAGCCCATCTTCGATATTCCGGAGTACAACTCGTATGACAATAAGGGTCGTGCGGGCTCCGAGGTGACCACCAAGACTGCTGGTCTGGTGCCGAATTCGGATTACGCAATCCGTTGGTACGCAACTGGTCCGGACGGTAAGCAGACTGAGATCAAGGATGCGATGTGCATCGCCAAGAGTGATGACAAGGGTGTTATCCCGTCGTGTGATTTCCAGGCTCCGGAGGACCTGAAGGAGACCACGATCTACACTGCTGCCGTCGTTGATTATGACCCGGTGAAGAAGAAGGCGTCGGATCAGTGGGAAATCGCGGACTCGTTTACCGCTGTTGTGCCTGAGCCGCTGCCGTTGGGCTCGCGTTACGATACGTACTCGGCCGATGATGTTGCTTCCTTGTTTGGTGATCTGCCGAAGGAGAAGGCTGAGGGCGCTGAGCCGGAGTACTCTGCTGACAAGCTGCCTGAGGGCCTCGAAATTAACCACGAGACCGGCAAGATCACTGGTACGCCGACGAAGGCTGGTACCACTGAGGTTATTGTGACCCGCACGGTTGATGTTGAGGTCGAGAAGTGGGTTCCGGAGGTCGATGCTCAGGGTAATCCGAAGTACGAGAATCCGGATGCACCGGAGGATGAGCGTGTCGAGAAGACCACGAAGCAGAAGGTGAAGGAGCCTCGTCAGCGGCAGGTTGTTACCAAGATTGTGGTGACGGATACGCCGCTGGCTGATGGTGTTGTTGGTGAAGATTACTCCCAGGATGTCAAGCCTGAAGGTTTCGATGCTCTGCCGCAGGGCTTTGAGGTCAAGAAGAATTCCATCACGGTTGAGGGTCTTCCGGCCGGCTTGGAGTTCAAGGACGGCAAGATTATTGGTACGCCGGAGAAGGCTGTTGAGGCTTCTCAGGAGAAGCCGAACGTGACTGTGAAGTACATCTTGGTTGATCAGGATGGCAACGAGACCCCGCACACTGACGTTGTCCCGTTGGCGGTTGGTGTCAAGACCGCAGTTGATGAGTCTGGTAAGAAGCCTGTTGATCCGACTGATGACAAGCAGGACACTGGCGTCAAGATCGTTAACCCTGACGACGAAACCAAGGTCTCTGCCAAGGATGAGGACGGCAAAGACGTCCCGGTCGAGATTGATGAGAACGGTAACGTTCACGTCACCC